>JANNFM010000164.1:0-1729 GCA_031379795.1 Alphaproteobacteria bacterium | reverse complement strand
CTTGCTCCAGGCGGGTGATGTAGTCGCGAAGGCCGGCCACCGAGGCGTCGAAGGCGTCCAGCGTGCGATGGGTGCGTGATTGCATCACGCCGCCCTCCATGGTGGTCAGGACAAAGATCGCCAGCTGATGGCGGTCGAGGTCGGCAGGCAGGCGCTCGCCAGCCAGCATCAGACAGGCCTCGATGTGGTTGACCCAGCCGTTGAAATTCACCGCCAGCAGCTCGCGCACCGGGGGGTCAGGCTCATGCAGTTCCAAGGCGATGGAACCGATGGGACAGCCGTAGAGGCAGTCGGTCTGTTCCAGCAGGCCGCGATAGCGCGCCAACAGGGCGAAGACCCGGTCGATGGGGTCATCGATCCCCTCCCACGCCGGGGCCAGCAGCATCGGCTCGATGCCTAGACGGTACATCTCCAGCACCGCCACCAGCAGGTCCTGCTTGGTGGGAAATGCGTGGTACATGCTGCCCGCATTGGCGTCGGCCTCGCGCAGGATGTCCTGCACCGACGTGGACAGGTAGCCCTTCTCCCCGAAGAGCTTCATGGCCGAGAAGATCAGCCGGTCACGGGTGGGCAGGTCGGTCATTGTGGCCTTGGTTGAGCGTTCAACTCAGACAAAAGCATAACTTGAATGATCGTTCAAGTCCCTGGGCCTCGTTTCGGGTCAACTCTGGCGTTGGGCAAAGAAGGGGCTCATCCTGATGACTGCTGGCGCGACGCCCGAACCAAAGGATCTGACCCATGCCTGCCCTGCCCACGGATCGCCGCACCTTGATCACCGCCGGCGTCGGACTGGCCGCAATCCTGACCGCGACGCGGGCGACGGCGGCGGCGAAGCCGATGCCTAAACCTCTGCCGTTTGATCCCAAGGCCGTGCCGGGCCTCTCGGAAAAGCTGCTGACCAGCCATCACGACAACAACTATGTGGGCGCGGTGAACCGGCTGGGGGCGATCTCGGCGGAGTTTGCCGGGCTGGATCTGGCCAACGCCCCCGGCTACCGGCTCAACGGGCTGAAGCGGGAGGAACTGATCGCGTGGAACTCCATGATCCTGCACGAGGTCTATTTCGCCGGGTTTGTGGCGGCAGAGCGGCCCGGTGCTGTGCTGAGCCAGGCGCTGGAGCGCGATTTCGGCAGCGTGGATCGCTGGGCGGCCGAGTTCACGGCCATCGGCAAGGCGCTGGGTGGCGGGTCGGGCTGGGTCCTGCTGACCTGGAGCCGCCGGGACAGCCGGCTGGTCAACACCTGGGCGGCTGACCACACCATGACACTGGCCGACGGCGCGCCGCTGCTGGCTTTGGACATGTATGAGCATGCCTACCAGATGGACTATGGAGCCAGGGCCGGGGCCTATGTGGATGCCTTCATGAAGGCGGTGTCCTGGAAGAATGCCAACGAGACCTTCCGGAGGGTGTCGATGGCCTGACCCTGCTTTGTGAAGTGAGGCTGTGAAGGAGATGGGCAGTGCAGCAACTCTCTCCTCACCCGTCGGGGCTACGGCATTCACACATCTTCGATTAGGTCCGCGTTTTTCCTTCTCCCCTTGTGGGAGAAGGTGGGCCGCGCGAGCGGCTCGGATGAGGGGTCGCTCAGCGATTCTTCTAGTAAAACAGGGTGTTATTCTGTTAGGGGAATCGACCCCTCATCCGACCGCCTGCGGCGGCCACCTTCTCCCACAAGGGGAGAAGGGTGAACGCTCAGATCGTTGATATTTATACAGTTTCGGCCATGTG
>JANNFM010000155.1:0-2477 GCA_031379795.1 Alphaproteobacteria bacterium | reverse complement strand
GATCCGGGTCTTTTCCTTTGAACCCAGCCGTTGACCCGCGTCGTCGCGCTTGGGCGGCTCCATGGGCGGCAGCAAGCCGTAGTTGATGTTCATGGGCTGGAAGCTGCTCTTGCCGCCAGACAGATGCCCGCCGGTGATGTGACCGACCAGACCGCCGAGGGCCGTCGTCGGCGGGGGCGGGGCCATCGGCGCGCCCAGCCGTTCGGCGGCGGCGAACCGCCCGGCCAGCAGCCCGACCGCGGCGCTCTCGACATAACCCTCGACCCCGGTCACCTGTCCGGCAAATCGCAAGCGCGGATCAACCCTTAGCCGGAGCGTTTCATCCAGCAACTTCGGGGAGTTGATGAAGGTGTTGCGGTGCAGGCCGCCCAGTCTGGCGAACACTGCCTTTTCCAGTCCCGGGATCATCCGGAAGATGTCGCTCTGGGCACCGTGTTTCAGCTTGGTCTGGAAGCCGACCATGTTCCACAGCGTGCCAAGCGCGTTGTCCTGGCGCAGTTGTACGACGGCCCATGCCTTGGTCTGGGGATCATGTTCATTGGTCAGGCCCACCGGCTTCATCGGTCCGTGCCGCAAGGTCTCGCGCCCGCGCTCGGCCATCACCTCGATGGGCAGGCAGCCGTCGAAATACGGCACATGCTCCCAGTCCTTGAATTCCGACTTCGGGCCAGCCAGCAGAGCGTCGATGAACGCCTCATACTGCTCCTTGTCCATCGGACAGTTGATGTAGGCCGCCGCGTCGCCGCCCGGTCCTTCCTTGTCATAGCGAGACTGTCGCCAGGCCACGCCCATGTCGACGCTGTCGAAGTTGATGATCGGGGCGATGGCGTCGAAGAATGACAACTGGCCCTCGCCGGTCAGTTCCAGGATCGCCGCCGATAGGGCGGGCGAGGTGAGGGGGCCGGTGGCGACGATGACGCTGTCCCAGTCGATGGGCGGCAGTCCGGCCACCTCTGCGCGAGATATGGTCACTAACGGGTGGGCCTCGAGTCGCGCGGTCACGGCCTGGGCGAAGCCGTCGCGATCGACGGCCAGGGCGCCCCCGGCCGGCACCTGATGCGCGTCGCCGCAGCTCAAGATGATTGAGCCCAGCGCACGCATCTCGGCATGCAGCAGACCTACGGCATTGCCGGTCCAGTCGTCGGCCCGGAACGAGTTGGAACAGACCAGTTCGGCCAGGTAGTCGGTCTGGTGCGCATCCGTGCCGCGATGAGGGCGCATCTCGTGCAAAATCACTGGCACGCCGGCCTGTGCGATCTGCCAGGCAGCTTCCGAACCGGCGAGGCCGCCGCCGATGACGTGTATGGGTTTCAGGCTCATGCGTGGCTAACTAGCAACGAACGCGAAGGATCGCGAGCGGGGCCTTGCACCGGCCCGAAGCGGCGCCGCATGGTTGTCACCACAATGGCTGGCCGAGTCGCCCTCGCGCCTGGAAATAAAATGGCCCGGTTCTCTCCCAGTGATGCGGCCCTCGAAGGCTTTCGGTTGACCCGCGAGCACCCAGGCGTGGTGCTCGCCTGGAGCGCCGTCTATTTCGGCGGCATCCTGCTGATCGGGCTGACCATGATGGCGACCCTGGGCCCGCAATTCATCGCCCTGGCGCGAAAGGGCCAGTTGAACACCGACCCGGAGGCGACGGCGGCCCTGTTGGCCCAGTCCTGGCCGGCGTTTCTGCTGGTTCTGCTGATGACCGCGTTGTTGATGTCGATCATTGCGGCCGGGGTGATACGCATGGTCCTGCGCCCTGCGGAACCCGGGTTTGCCCATCTCAGGGTCGGTCGCGACGAACTGCGGCTGACCGCCGCCAACCTGATTTGCATCCTGATCTATGCGATTTCCGCGATCGTGGGTCTGGTGGTGGCGACCGGCGCGGCCCAGAGCGGAACGGTGGGGGCTGTGATCGCCGGCCTTGCGGCCCTGGTGTTCGCCACCTGGATGGGCGTGCGACTCTCACTGTTGCTGCCGACGGTGTTTGTGACGGGTCAGGTGTCGCTGCGGTTGGCCTGGCGCAAGACGGACGGCCATTTCTGGTCATTGCTGGGCATGATCGTCATGGCGGTCATCTTCTATGTGATCGTCTACATCCTGTTCAGTATCATCAGCCTCGCCGTCGTCGAGGTTTCTGGCGGGCAGGCCGCCATCCAGGATATCACCCGCCTGACGCCGCTGACGGCCATCACCTTCCTGATCACCCTGGTGATGCAACTGTTGCTGCAGGTGCTGCAGATCGTGATGATATATGCCCCGTTTGCCGTGGCTTACCGCGACCTCGCCCTGGTGCCGGACGAGGCCGCCGCCGCTCAGGCCTGAGCGCTTGGCCGTGCTGTAACGCGGGCGTGCCAAGCCTTCACATTGGCAAACTCATCGCCCACCGGCAGGCCGATCCAGTCGGCGAAGTCGACGGTGCAGAGCGCGCAGATGTCGGCCATGGTATAGGTCTTGCCAGCGATGAATGGCTTGTCGGCCAGCTCACGATC
>JANNFM010000145.1:0-14038 GCA_031379795.1 Alphaproteobacteria bacterium | reverse complement strand
CGCGGCTGGATGGCCTGGGCCAGTGTGTCCGGGGCGAAGACAGCGTCCACGAAGCCCAGCACCTGCGGCGTCGAGCGCCAGGAGGTGTTCAGGTCCACCCGCTGGAACTTGTAGCCAGCGCCGGTTGCGCGTTCATGATGGAACTCAAACTTGCGCAGTAACAGTTCCGGCTGAGCTCCCTGGAACGAATAGATTGACTGCTTTTCGTCGCCGACCACGAACATTGCCCGCTCCAGGCGGCGGTTCTCGCCCTGGCCCTTTCCGGCAAAAAATTCGGCGGTCAGGGCGTCGACGATGTCCCATTGATCCGGGGCGGTGTCCTGGGCCTCGTCCAGCAGGATGTGGTCGATGCCACCGTCCAGTTTGTAGAGCACCCACGACGCTTCCGGCCGGTCGCGCAGCAGGTGACGGGTCTTCTCGATCAGGTCGGCGAAGTCCAGCGCGCCCACCGAGTCCTTCTCGATTTTATAGGCCTCAAGGTAGGCGGCGGCGAGCGTCAGCGCGTCGTCGGTGTCGCGGGCGATCGCGGCGGCGAGGGTCCGTTGATGCAGAAGTTCCAGACGCTCCTGTTCGGCCAGCAACAGATATTGCAGCGCCGGTTCGGCCTTGAGGCGGGCGGCGCTGGAGACCCATTTGGCGGGCTCTCCATCCTTTGTGAAGAACAGCGCCAGGGCGTCGTCAAACGCAGGATGGAGCGACGCGGCCAGCGCAGTCAACTTTTGCGCGCGTTCTACATCGGTCTTGCCGCCGCCGGCCAGGGTCCCGGCAGCGCGGCGGTAGAGGTCGCGATCCATGGACGCCATGCCGTCGGCGGCCAGGACTTCGGGGTCGGATCCGCGCGGGACATCCACCGCCCGCCAGATCCACGCTCGCACCCCGTCCAGCCCGCCTTCGCGGGACAGAAAGGCGCTGAGGGCTCCGCGCCTGGCCTCGAAGTCGGTGAACATCGACTGGAAAGCCTGGAAATCCAGCGCAATCGACATCCGGGCATAGGCGTTGGCGACATCGCCGTCCGTATCGAGCACATGATTGGCCACCAGCCGCCGGGCGGCGGCGGCGACCGCAGCGGACGCGGGATCGTCCATCACCCGGAAGCCTGGCGACACGCCCGCCTCCAGGGGAAAACGCCGTAGCAGCTTCTCGCAGAATGCGTGGATGGTCTGAATCTTCAGGCCGCCGGGGGTTTCCAGGGCGGCGGCGAACAGGCTGCGGGCCTCGGACAGATCGGTGGCGTCAAAGCTGGCTGCCGGACGGGCCTGAAGGGCAGCAAGGTCGGCGCGAAGCTTCGTGTCGCTGGCGACCGACCAATCGCCCAGCACCTGAAACAGGCGTCGCTGCATCTCGGCGGCGGCGGCCTTGGTGTAAGTGACGCAGAGGATCGCCTCGGGTCGCACCCTGGCGACGAGCAGTCGGGCCACGCGGTCGATCAGGGTCTTGGTCTTGCCGGAGCCCGCGTTGGCCGTAACGAAGGCCGACAGGGTGGGGTCGGCGGCCAGTTCCTGGGGGTCGCGGGTCCGTTCGGTGAGGTCCTGGCTCATTCCTCGCCCTCCTCGCCACTGGTGGACCACTCAAACACCCGCGCCAGGTGGTCGTAGTCCGAGGCGTAGAGCTTTACGAACTGGGGCGCCACGCGGCTGGTGTAGCCCTGGGCCGGGTCGGCATAACGTTCGATCAGCTGGACCATGCCCTTAAGAGCCCGGTCGGCAGCATCGCGACTGTTGAGCATCTTGTCGCCGTCACCATCGGGCGCGGCGCGGATTTCCTCACGACCGGGTGGGCGGCGACCGGTGACCTGCAGATAGGTCAGTTCGCCGGGTTCAGCCCGACCGACGTCAGTGAACCCACCGCCCGCCAGGATCGCCGCGGTGAGCGTGAGTTGGGGTGAGAACCCGCTGGTGACCATCTTCTTCGACGGCGCGCCGCCGGTTTTGAAATCCAGTACGTGGCCCAAGCCGTCGGGACTGACCTCGATGCGGTCGGCCTTGGCGGCCAGAATGAAGGTTCGACCCGCAATCTGGAGCGTAAGACGACCGGTTTTCTCCACGTGGATGGCCCGCCCATCCGCCCGGCGGTTGGCTTCCAGTTCGGCCACCCACGTTGCCGCCTCGCCGGCCAGAGCGGATTCCCGCGCCAGGGCGTCGCGGGGCATGCCGGCCTTGACCAGTTCGGCCATGTAGAGGCCTTCGAAAATGGCCGCCGCGTCGTCGGGAAGCTCGCGAGGGTGGACGAGTGTGAAATTCTCGAATGCCGCATGGATCGCGGTGCCCCTGGCGCGCGCCTCGACCTGCTCGTCGGGGCGTTCCATGGCATAGAGGCGCAGGATGTCGCGCGCCCAGACGGCATAGGGATCACGGGTCAGCGCCTCGATGCGGGTGACGAACAGCTGGTTGGGCCGATGTTCGACCGGGGGCTTTGGCGCAGGTCGCGGATAGGGCTGCCAGGTGCCTGGCGCATCGAGATTTCGCGCCCAGTCCAGCACCTCGGGACGGCCCGGAATAGAGACCCCTGCGCCGCGTGCCAGGGTTTCCAGTCGCCAGAGCCAGCGCGACTTCACCGCTGGCGCGCCCTCCCGGCGTTCGGTGTGCAACAGGATCACTTCGGGCGCACAGGCGGCCTGGGCGAAGTCGTGGGCCGACAGGCCGATCCGGCGCTCGGGAGATGGCAGGCCCAGGGTCTCGCGCATCGGCCGCGACAGGAATGGGTCGATCCCGGCCCCGCCCGGCCAGACGCCCTCCTCAAGTCCGGCCAGCACCAGCCGGTCGGCGCGCACCAGCCTGGCCTCGATGGCGCCCAGGATGCGCAGGCGCGGGTGGGTGGCGCCACCCGCTCGGATGGTCTCGCCGTCCATCAGTCGTTGCAGCAGGTCGGTGAACTGGCGTGGCGACACCGGCGGCAGGGCATCGCCCTCGCCGATCAGGCCGCTCAACAGCCGCGCCATGGCCTCGCCGCCATGACCGGCCCAGAGGTCGCCCGTGCGGCCATCCGCGTCAGTGCAGAGGGCTTCCATCGCCGCCGTGACCCGGTGCGCTGCCGCCGCCGGCGAGTCCTGATTGGCGGACCAGGCGAGGGTTTCAACGATGCTCTCCAGCCGACCGGCCAGCGCAAGCGCCTCCGGCGCGTCGGTCAGGCGACCCTTAAGTTCTGGCCAGCCATGGGCACGGGGGCCGCGCAGGGCCAGCCGTTCCAGCGCGGTGGTGTCGCCGGGTCGGGCATAGGGATGCTTAAGCAGACCCAGCAGGACGACCGGGTCCAGCGGATCGACCGCCACGCGGGCGACCAGCGCGGCCAGCACCCCGCACCGACTGCCGGCGAGGCTTTCGCCTGCAGAGGAGTCGGGGATCACCCCCCATCTGGCCAGCTTGGCGATCACGCGGCGCGCCAGTCCCTGATCGGGGGTCACCAGAGCCGCCGTCCGCTCCGGCGTTTCCAGGGCCTCACGCAACAACAGGGCAGCCGAGGTCGCAGCCTCCTCCTGGGTGCGGGCGCTGATCAGGGACAGGCCGGTCAGACCGACGGTGATCGCGTCGGGCCGTTCGGATTTCATCCGGTCGATGACGTGCAGCCAGTCGGCGGTCTCCTCCGCCGGACGTAGCGCCTCATTGATGATGCGCCGCCGCCATCGCTCGCGCGGCGCCTCGCGCCCGGACGCCGGCCAGACCGCGACCTCGCCCTTGGTGAGTTTGGCTGCCTCCAGCAGCCGCCGAAGCGCGCCTTGCGGGTGCTGAACATCGACCTTGGCCCAGGCCTTGTCGTCCAGATCCTGATCCAGACCCGGCAGCACCACGGCGCCCTTCGGGGCGGCAGCGACCGCGATCAACAGGGCGCGGGTGGCGGGCGCCGTGCCGGTGGACCCGGCGGCGACCAGCACGCCCTGCGGCGGTGTCTGCATCCAGCGCTCGGCCAACCGCTCAAGCAACCGCACGCGCCGCTGGCTGACGTCGACGACACCCAGGGTCTCAAGACGTGCGGGCCACAGCGTCAGCGCCTTGTCGAGGAAGTTGCGCGAGACTTCCCAATGGGCGGCCAGTTCGGCCACGTCCACCAGGCCCGCCAGTCGCCCCCCGATCTCCACGCCTTCAATCTGCAGGCCATCCAGAAAGCTGCCCAGCGCGTCGGCCAGTTCCAGCGCCGCCGAGGCTGATGACAGGCCGCCCGGCACGTCGCCCGCAAGTTCGTTGACGAGGCGCGTGAGTTCAAATCGACGTCGCAGGGGGTCGATGGCCGCCGGCAGGTCCAGAGCCAGGTCGCCCGGCTCGAACGGGGCTTCTCCGGCCTCCAGGTCACCCAGCGGGCGCATCTGGGGCGGCAGGACCGCCTTGCCGCCAGACGCCTTGATGAAGGCGTCGGCCAGGGCTCGCGCGCCGCGCCGGGTGGGCGTCAACACCACGGCGTCGGCCAGGGCCTCGGGTCCCAGCGGGGCCAGCGCATCATAGAGGCCCTGGGCCAGATCCTCGGCGAACGGCCGGTGCGCCGGAATGTTGAACCAACGCGATCCCGGCTGTTCGAAGAAGGCGGTCATGTCAGTCGGGATTCGACGGCGGCCAGTGCGCGAGGATCACCCACCTGCATCCACAGGCCTTCGGCGCGATGCCCAAACAGGCGTCCCTGATCGGATGAGCGGAACCAGATGTCGCGCAGGCTGAACTTCGACCGGGGATCCGCATAGACCGGCTGCGGGTCGATGATCTCGATTCCGATGGCGTACAGGGGCGCATCGGCCCTCTCGCCGCGGTGGGTCAGCCGGCCCGCCTCATCCTGGAAGAAGTCGCCTGGGACATCCTCGAACCCCACGGTGAGCGCCTTGGGCACCACCGTCACCAGTGAGTCCATGTGCTCGGGCCGCCATTTCGCCGCGAGCTCCGCCAGGATGGTCGCGCCAGGCTTGCGCCAGACATAGTCGCTGTTGCAGCGATAGATCGGCGCGTCACCCAGCAGGGCACGGGCGTGCTTCACGCCGCCGCCGGTTTCCAGCAGCGCCTGGCGTTCGTCGGAAATCAGGAACTCGGCGTCCTTTCGGCCGCGAAGATAGCCTTCCAGTTGCTCGGCGTGGGCGTGAACATTGACCACAATCCGCTCAACGCCAGCGTCGATCAGTGGATCGAGCACATAGGCGATCAAGGGTTTTCCACCCACCTGTACCAGCGCCTTTGGCAGGGTGTCGGTCAGCGGTCTCATGCGCAGGCCAAGGCCCGCCGCCATCACCATGGCTGTCTTGGGTCCGCTACTCACGCGCGCTTGTCCCGGGGCACATGCCGGTCGAACCAGAGCTTGAGCCCGGCCATCGAGGGGTCATCCAGATTGCGCTCCAGATAACGCCAGGTTCGCGGCATGAAGGCCCTGTATTGCGGTCGCCCGAGCAGGGTCTGCCGCGCAAACACCCGGCCCAGGATCCGGGCGGCATTGGAGGCCGCCAAGGCGCGGTAGTCGGCGAGGAAGGCCCCACGATCAAGATCGCACCGCGCGGCCAGAAACCGGTCCAGCATGGCCGTTTCCAGCTCGGGCGACACGTCGCGCCGCGCATCCTGCAACAGGTGCAGCAGGTCCCACGCGGGGTGGGCCTTCAGCGCATCCTGAAAGTCCAGCAACCCGACACGGGCTACCCCCGTCCGGTCCGCCAGCCAGAGCAGGTTCTGGGCATGGTAGTCGCGGTGGGTGAACACGGTGGCCCCGGCCTCACCCCGGATCCAGACGGGTGCCCAAAGACCATCCCAGTCCGCGATAGCGGTCTCTCCAAACGCTGGCAAGCCGACCAGTTTGGGCC
This sequence comes from Alphaproteobacteria bacterium, assembly GCA_031379795.1. Taxonomy (GTDB): domain Bacteria; phylum Pseudomonadota; class Alphaproteobacteria; order Caulobacterales; family Caulobacteraceae; genus Phenylobacterium. The sequence continues at coordinate 8,277 of JANNFM010000145.1, read as the reverse complement.
ACCATTCCAGAAAGGTGTCGGTGGCGACCTTCAGCGCCAGGGTGTCGTAGGTCAGCAGCGGCCAGCGCGCGCCCTCGGCCTCCAGCACCGGTGGCGGCGGCGCTGATTGCAGGGTGATCTGTACGTCGACAGCGGCCTCATACAGCGGCACCTCGGGCGTGCCGCCAGGGATCAAGCTGGCAAACAGGCCGTCGCCCAGGTCTTCCAGCACCGCCAGCCCGGTCTCCACATCGTGGGCGAGAATGCGCGGAGCCGAGAGGCCACGTTCGCGCAGCCAGGCGGCAGTCGTCACAAAGGCTGCAACCGATCCAGCGGCCAGCCGCGCGGCGGCGTTGTAGCCCAGGGCCACACGCTCGGCCGGCGTAGCGTCGGGCGGACAGACGACGCTCTCCACTGCGGGGGGCTGGTCCATGAAGATCAGGCTGGGGCCGGACGCCGGATACAGGCGTTCATACTGACGCGTTGAGGCGTCACCCGACAGCAACTCGCGACGCGCTTCGGCCAGGCCTGCCGCGCGCAGGAACCCGGCCTTCAATGCCTCGCGTTCAGACGTCAAGGTCTCGTCCCTCCCAGGTCCCGTGTGCGGCCAGGCGCACCTCGCGGCTGTCGTTGTTGCGACCCGGCGTGATCACTACATCGAGTCGGTCCGGGGGCAGCTGGCCGTCCAGCCGTTCGGGCCATTCGATCACCGCTGCGCCGACGTCAAGGGCTTCGTCCAGCCCGATTTCATAGGCCTCGTCGGCGTGGGACAGCCGATAGAGGTCGAAATGGGCGACGTTGAGGCGCGGGCCCTCATAAAACTGGACCAGGGTAAAGGTCGGCGACGGAACCTCCTCGTCCGGCGTGGTCAGGGCGCGGACAAGCGCGCGCGCCAGCGTGGATTTACCCGCGCCGAGTGGCCCCCAAAGGCAGACCGCCTCACCGGTTCGCAAACGGGCGGCGATGGCCATCCCCAGACGCGCAGTCGCCGCCTCATCTTCGAGGATCATGCGAAGGCCCTGCTGTGGTCAGTGGGCAGGTCGCGCTCAACCCAGGTCTGGAGCCTGGCCGTCACGGTGGTCGGGTCGCCCTCAAGCGCGGCACTCGCGATCAATGGCCCAGCGGTCAGGGCGAACGCCTGACCGCGTTTGTTGAGCAACTCGTGGAACAGGGTGATGTCCCGCAGCTCGCCTGAAAAGCTGTGGAAGAAATGGAACAACCGCGACCATGGTCCCGACACATGCAGCGGCAGGATGGGGGCCGCATATCGCCGGGCAATTGAAACGGCGGAGGTCATCCAGTCCTTGTCGCGCAATACCCCGTCGGGCTGGCGACGCGAAATGCGCCCCGCCGGGAAGATCACCAGGCAGCGGTCGGCGTGCAGGGCGTCGCGGGTCAGCGCCAGGGTCTGGCGCATCCGCTCGCGGGTGCGTTTTTCCTCAACCCACTCCACCGGGATCAACACCTCGTCGAAGCGTCGGCAGACCCGATGGGCGTCGGCATTGGCATAAAAGCTGAGATCGCTCCGGATCGCCCTTAGCGCCTCAAAGACCGCCACACCGTCTGCGATCCCGGTTGGGTGATTACAGACCACGATGCAGCGGCCCTGACGCGGAACGTGATCCAGGCCCTGAGCGGTAACCCTGAGCGCCAGTAGCTGCGCGACATAGTCCAGAGCTTCAGGGCCTGAGAGGTCGGCGATGGCATCAGCCATCCGGCGCGCCTTGCCATAGTCCAGGATCGCATAGAGCAGCGGTCGCAGCAGGGGCCAGACCCCGCTACCTGCGAGCTTCGGGGCCCGCTCGGTGATCAGCATATCGACGATGTGGTCGTGGCGCGCCGGAGTACCAACTCCGGACGCGGGTGTGGCGAAACTCATGGGGTGAAGATGGCCCGGCGCGCGGGTCGTGGGCAAGCGCCGCAGTTCAGGGCACCAGACGCGCGATCAGCGCCGCGGTGGACGGGTCGTGATGACCTGCAGGCCCGCCTCGAAGTTCGCCCAACACCTGTGTCGCCAGCGACTTGCCCAGTTCCACGCCCCATTGATCGAAGCTGTTGATGCCCCAGAGCACACCCTCGACGAAGGTCTTGTGCTCATAGAGCGCAATCAGAGCCCCCAGCCGCGCGGGGTCCAGCCGCTCCAGAACGAGGAAACTGGACGGCCGGTTGCCGGGAAATGTGCGCTGCGGGGCCAGGGCCTCAATCTGGGTCGGGGATCGACCCGCCGCCACCAGTTCGGCCCGGACGTCGGCCTCGGTCCGTCCGACCATCAGCGCCTCGGCCTGGGCGATGGCATTGGCGAGCAGGATGGTCTGGGCCGAAGCATCGCCCTCGGAGCCGGTGCGTACCGCGATGATGTCCACCGGGATAATGTCCGTGCCCTGATGGAGCAGCTGGAAGAAGGCGTGCTGGCCGTTGGTTCCAGCGTCGCCGAACACGCTGGCGGCGGTTTGGTGGACCACGGGTGCACCGTTGGCGGTGACCCGTTTGCCGTTGGATTCCATTTCCAGCTGCTGCAGGAAGGCGGCGAAGAGCCGCAACCGCTGGGCATAAGGCACCACTGCGCGGATCGGACGACCCAGACTGTTGCGATTGAAGACATGCGCCAGGGCCAGCAGGACCGGGGCATTCACCTCGATCGGCGCGCTCTGGAAATGCTGATCCATCGCGTGCGCGCCGGCCAGCATGGCCTCGAAGGCCTCGTAACCAAGGCCAATCGCGCAGGAGAGGCCGACCGCCGACCAGATGGAATAGCGACCACCGACCCAGTCCCAGAACCCGAAGACCTGAGAGACCGGAACCCCGAATGCCAGGGCTTTCTCTGGCGATGCTGACACCGCCACCAGATGTGCGTCGGACGCGGGTCCGAGGGCGGCACGGAGCCAGGCCCGCGCTGCCGAAGCGTTGGTCAGAGTCTCCTGGGTCGTAAACGTCTTGGAGACGGTCACGACAAGGGTTTCCGCCGGATCGAGGCCGACCAGCGCCTGGGCCAGTTCGGCAGGATCAACATTGGCCACGAAGCGAAGGTCGATCTGGGGGGCGAGAGGTTTCAGGGCTTCCCAGATCAGCCTTGGCCCAAGGTCGGAGCCACCGATGCCGATATGGATGATCGACCGGAACGGCTTGCCTGTAACACCACGAATGATGCCGTTGCGCACACCAATGGTAAACGCGCGCATCATATGGCGCGTCGCCTCGATCAGGTCAGAAACGGGCTCGCCGCCCGCGCGCCGGTCCGCGCCATCTGGCGCGCGCAGCGCCATGTGCAGCGCCGGCCGACCTTCCGACGCGTTGACGATGTCGCCGGCGAACAGATGATCGCGCGCTGCCTCGACACCACTGGCCCGGGCCAGGTCCAGCAGGATATCCAGATCGCCGCGCGACCAGGGCTGCTTCGACAGGTCGAGTTCCAGACCGGCCGCCGTGTATGTCAGCGCGTCACATCGGTCGGGCTCACTGGCGAACAGGCCGTCGATCCGTCGGTCGCGCGCCGCGTCGGCAGCCTGGGACAGCGCCGCCCATGCGGTATCTGCTTCTGACACTTATGGCCTCTTACTCAGCGGAACCGTATTTGACGCTGCACCCGTAGGGGCGGGTCGCGGCCTGGGTGACGGGCCGTCCGGCCTTGATGTCGGCCAGCGCGGCGGTGACGTAGTTGCGCGCCACCTTGAAGCTCTCGGGATCGGGGGTCGGCTGATCATCGATACCGCCCATGTAAACCAGGGTTCCGACCTTATCGATGATGAACATGTGCGGCGTTGTTCGCGCGTCATAGGCGCGACCGACCGTTCCCTTGACATCCAGCAGCACGTCCGACGAGGCCGCGCCCGCCGCGGTCTTCCAGGCCCTGGCGGCGCTGGGCGTGAGGAACCCCTGCATGCCGGGGGCCGAGGACACGATCGTCAGCCAAGCCACGCCGTCCCGGGTCGCTTGGGACTGCAGCTTCTGCATGGCCCCGGCATTGTAGTGCTTCTGGACGTAGGGACAGCCGTTGTTGGTCCATTCCAGCACGACGGTCTTGCCGCGAAATTCCGCAAGTGACCGGGTCTTTCCAGATGCATCTACGGCCTTGAAGGCCGGTGCGGATTGTCCGAGCAACGGTGCGGTTGTCGCAGGCCCCGCGATGGTCACCGCAAGCGCGAATGTCAGGAGTGCATTCCGCTCGAACATGCTTACGGCTCCTTGTGTGTCGGGATCAGGTCCAATCCTGTCGACTCATACCCTAACGCAAAATCACCTCAACCCGGCGATTTCCAGCCTCACCCACGCCATCGGCAGTAGGGACGCGAAGTTCGCGCTCACCGCGACCGGTGGTGCGGGCGGCGGCGACGGATAGTCCCTGCTTGACCAACGTCGCGCGAATTTCCACGGCGCGTTCCCGCGACAGAACGTCATTGCTTTCGGCGCTGCCGACGGTGTCGGTATGGCCAGTGATCTGGACCTCGGAAGCTGGCGTGATGTCCTTACGCAGGGCGTCCAGGATGGGTGCAGACTCCGGTGTCAGGTCGGTGGACCCTTCGACAAAATAGAGCACATAGGCCCGGGGCGCGTAGGGGACCCGCGACAGCAGGTCGGAATATGCCCCTTCGGCCAAGGGTGCGACCTTGAGTTTGCGTCCACCCAGTCGGGCCACAGTGTTCGGCGCGGTCAGGGCTCCGATTTCGGCCTCGGTCTTGCCGTCGAACACGGCAACCGCACCTGAGGTCTTGACCCCCTCGTCAGGCAACAGGGCGACGTTGGCGGTGGCGCATCCCGAAAGCAGCGCTGCAGCTGCCAGTGCGAACAGAGCCCTCATTTCACTTCCACCACGAAGCGGGTGCCGCGCGCGGCCAGCAGCGAGGTCGGCGTTCGCACCCGCATGGCGTCCTTGTTCTCCTTGGCAATCTGGCCGGAGACAATGGCCAGCGAGCCACGATCCACCGTGGTCAGGGACTTGCCGGTATGGGTGGTGTCGTCGAACTCGAACTGGCTCAGCGCCACGCGGCTGTTCGGGCCTACCGCGAACCGGCTGTTGTCGACGAAGGTGATGCCGATCCGGCCGTCCTTGCCGGTGGCGATCACATCGCTGACCAGCAGCTGATAGCCCGGTGTCGCCGGGGTTGCCGCCTTGCCGCGCATGATGTTCGCCGCGCCGCTGACCGACTTTATTCGCCCGATTTCGGCGGCTGCGACGCTTGCCGTCGACAGGCAGGTTACCATCAGCAATCCTGCCACTATAGGTCTACGCATCGACATCGCTCCTGATGAACAAGGCTTAGCCATAACCCAGTCTCGCTCCGAGTTCGAATCCGAAGCTGTGGCGCACCTGCCTGTGGGCCGCGTTGCGGTGACACGCGGCCTGATTCTGGCCCGGAATTTCGCAGACAAGGCAGCGCTTTCCCCTGACGCGGCCACCCATCTGGCCCTGATCGTCGAGGAATGGTTAAACAATGTAATCGAGCACTCCGGCGCGCCGCCGGGCGGCCGAATCGTCCTCCGGATGCACCGCCTGGCCGGGTTCGTGCGGGTGGCGGTGAGCGATGCCGGCCGTCCGTTCGATCCCCGGACTGTGATCTTTGACGGCCCGAACCTCAGCCGGGGCGGGGGGGCCGGCCTGGCGCTGATCCGGGCCTGGTGCCGGATTGCCGACTATCGCCGGCATCGCCGTCGCAATCGCCTGGTCTTCGAGATGCCATTGCCATGACGACGCCAACACCCCGCCCGCGAGGCCACTGGCGTGTCGGCCCCGGGGTCTTCGTGGCGCGTCCCAGGCTGATTTTTGCAGCAGTGGCTGGGATCCTGGTCAGCGTGGCCTGCGCGGCCCTTGTGCAGCAACTTCGGCCATCGTCCGGCCTGATCGCGGGATGGGACACGTTTTGCGCGGTGTTTCTGGGACTGGCACTTCACGCGGTAACCCGAAAAGGCCCTGCCGACATCCGCGCCCGCGCCGCCCAGGAAGATCAGGGTCAGGCGGTGATCCTGTTGCTGATCCTGACGGCCTGCATCGCCAGCGTCGCGGCCGTGGCCCTGGAACTGTCGCTGGCGCACACCGAACACGGCCTGAAAAAGGCGCTGTATGTAGCGGTCGGCGTCGTGACCCTGGCGGCCTCATGGCTGCTGATGCAGGTGGTCTATGCCCTGCACTAGGCCCATGAATATTATGCCGCAGACCCGGCAACCGGGAAGGACGCCGGGGGTCTGGCGTTTCCGGGCGGTGGGGCCCCGGATTACTGGGACTTCCTGCATTTTTCCATCGTCATCGGGGTGGCCGCCCAGACGGCTGATGTCGCGTTCACCACCCGGCCGATGCGCCGGTTGGGGACGGTGCACAGCCTGATCGCGTTTGTGTTCAACACCCTGATCGTGGCGCTGGCGATCAATCTGGTGGCGGGGTTATTCTGAGGATTCAGTCTTATCCACAAGCTGCCCCCAAGACTCTTCTGTGACAACCAAATGGCCACATGGCGCGCCCGGCCCCCTTCGCTAGAACAGGCTCATGACGCTCATTTCGTTCCCGCCGGTCGGCCAACCCGTCTCGCGCATCCCCGCCGATCTCGAGGTGGAACAGGCCCTGCTGGGTATCCTGATGTACGACAACGCTGCCCATGAGCGGATCAGCGTGCCGTTGTCGGCGGACCACCTTTACGAGCCCGTCCATGCGCGACTGTTCGCCACGATCGAGGACCACATTCGTGCCGGACAGCTGGCCGACCCCCTGACCATCGCTCAGAGGTTCCAGGGGGATGTGGCGTTTGAGGAGCTGGGCGGCGTGCGCTATCTGGCCGACCTCGTCGACAAGTCACCGCCGGCCGCCAACGCCGCCGACTATGCCCGGGTGATCCATGATCTGGCCCTGCGTCGCGAACTGATCCGGCTGTCGGGCGAAATGTCGCTGGCTGCGGTCTCCGACACCGAGACCTCTGCCAAGGACCAGATCGAGATCGTCGAACAGCAGCTTTACTCCCTGGCCGAGAGCGGGTCGTCCAGCACCGGGTTTACGACGTTTCCCACCGCGCTCGCCCGGGCGTTGGAAAACACAGCCGAGGCGTTCTCACGCGACGGGGGACTGGCGGGCGTGTCCACCGGACTACACGACCTGGACCGCATGCTGGGCGGACTGCACTCGTCGGACCTGCTGATCCTGGCCTCGCGACCCTCGATGGGGAAGTCGTCGCTGGGCCTGAACATCGCCTTCGACGTGGCGCGTAAATACGCCTGGGAACCGCGCCCCGACGGCTCGAAGAAGACCATCAGCGGCGGGGTCGTGGCGTTCTTCCAGCTGGAAATGTCCGCCGACCAGCTGGCCATGCGTCTGCTGGGTGAGGTCTCGGGCGTGCCGTCCAACCTGATGCGCAAGGGCGAGATCAACCCGTCGGAATACGGGCGCGTGCGCGAGGCCGCGCTCAGCATCGAAAGCGCGCCGCTGTTCATCGATGACACCGGCGGCATCTCGATCTCGCAGCTGGCTGCCAGGTCGCGCCGGTTGAAGCGCACATCGGGCCTCGACCTGATCGTGGTGGATTACTTGCAGCTGGTCACCGGCTCGTCCAGCAAGCGCAATGAGAACCGCGTGCAGGAAGTCTCTGAAATCACCATGAGTCTGAAGTCGCTGGCCAAGGAGCTGCACGTGCCGATCCTGGCCTGCGCCCAGCTTTCGCGTCAGGTGGAACAACGCGAGGACAAGCGGCCCCAGCTGTCAGACCTGCGGGAGTCGGGATCGATCGAGCAGGACGCCGACGTGGTGATGTTCATCTATCGCGAGGCCTATTACAAAGCCCGCATGGAGCCCCGCGAGGGCACCGCCGAGCACCTGACCTGGCAGGACGAGATGGAGCAGGTCCGCAATCTCGCCGAACTGATCATCGCCAAACAGCGCCACGGCCCCATCGGCACGGTAAAACTGCACTTCGACGAGAACCTGACCAAGTTCAGTGACCTGGCCCAGCCGGGACGGTACCAGCAGGATTGATGAAGACGTTTCGTATGTCCCGGGCGACTACGTAGCGCTGTCGATAGCAAATGAAGATGTCCGCTTTTCGTAGCTAATCAAATGTCCGCTTCTGTTGTTGTGTTTGGGCCTGTGGGGTTGTGGTCGAGGCGGAGCCTCGTCCACAAATCCACAGGTCGGCGGCCGAGCGGGCTTTGGCAGCTGATTGGGTCGCGGCCTCCTGGTCGACCCGGAGGCCGGCAGCTGTGTAGTCGGCCAGACGCCTGGGGCCGTCGAAGATGGCCAGTGCGCCGTCGGGGTATTGCAGGACCCGCACGGTGACCTTGACGAAGTGACTCCGGTGCCGCTGCTCGGGCAGCTGCAGTGTCAGC
>JANNFM010000115.1:0-4707 GCA_031379795.1 Alphaproteobacteria bacterium | reverse complement strand
ATTCGCCAACATTCGCATCCGCAACCGGATCACCCCCGAGGTCGAAGGCGGTGTCACCAAGCACTTCCCGTCGGGCGACCAGATGTCGATCTATGATGCGGCCATGCGCTATCAGGGCGAAGGCCGTCCGCTGGTGATCTTTGCCGGCAAGGAATACGGCACCGGCTCGTCGCGCGACTGGGCGGCCAAGGGCACCAAGCTGCTGGGCGTCCGCGCCGTGGTCTGCGAGAGCTTCGAGCGGATCCACCGTTCGAACCTGGTGGGCATGGGCATTCTGCCGTTGCAGTTCCTGCAGGAAGGCTGGAACAAGCTGGGTCTGACCGGCGAGGAGATCGTCACCATTCGCGGCCTGACGGAACTCGCCCCCCGCAAGCAGCTGATCGTGGAAATGTACCGCCCCTCCGACGGCCGCATCGCGCGCTTCCCGGTCCGCTGCCGCATCGATACGCCGATGGAGCTTGAGTACTTCAAAAACGGCGGCGTGCTGAACTACGTCCTGCGCAGCCTGGCGAAGCCAGACTAGACGTCCACGAACGCTGGAAATCGGGGGCGGCTACAGCGATGTAGCCGCCCTCACGCCTTCTTGTGATTTACAGTCCAGCGAACGCCGCTTAAGTCCAACGCATGCGGATGGCCGCGCTTTTCAGTCTGTTGCTCATTGCCTGGCCTCTTGGCGCAGCGGCGACGCCGCCTGTGCTGGTGGAACTGTTCACGGCGCAGGGGTGTCGCACCTGTCGCGATGCGGACGCTCTCGTGGGCAAGCTGGCCGAGCGCCCCGGTGTGCTGGCGCTGACCTATTCTGTCGACTATTGGGACTATCTCGGCTGGACCGACACGTTCGCCCGCCCGGTGTATACCGAACGACAGCGCGCCTACGTCACGCGGATGAAGCTGCGCGAGCCCTATACGCCACAGATCGTTGTTAATGGTCGGCAGGAGACCCAGGGCCAGAAGGCCGCCGAGGTCGACCGGTTGGTCCGCGTCGCAGCCGCCCAGCCGCACAACCCGCCGGACATGCGGTTCGTGGGATCGCGCCGCGTCGACGTCGGATCCGGTCGCGTGGGCAAGGGTGGGGCCGAGGTCTGGATGATCCGCTACGACCCCAGGTCCGTCGAGGTCTTGGTCAAGGCCGGCGACAATCGCGGTGAGACGGTGGTGCTGAAAAACGTTGTCCGCCAACTGCAACGGGTCGGCGTCTGGCGTGGAAGCCCGCGCGCCTTCCGTCTGCCCGCTATGCCAGATGACGGTCTCAAGACCGCCGTGGTGGTTCAGGTTCCCCGTGGCGGCCGCGTTCTGGGCCTGGCCGTCGGCGGGCTCTGACGCGACAAATAAAGAGGGCCCGCATGGCGGGGGAGCGCCACACGAGCCCTCATCTGGAAAAGGGGCAGGGCGTCGGCTGGCCACTCCGCCAAGTCCCGGATGGGGGCTGGGGGGCATTCAGGGTCCGGAACCAACGGGTCTCTGACCAACCGACAATGCCAATGTGCCGGCCCTATCAGGCACTGTCTGGACCGAAGTAAGGTCATTTCACGGCGAAAAGCCCGGGATCGCCTATGAAATCAGTTGGCCCGACGCGGCCATCCGGGTTTAGGCTCCGATTCGATGGCTTTCGAACCGAGTCACGCGGCGTCCCGGCAGGCGACCGTATTTTTCGAGCGGCGCGAACTGGAGCGCCTGCTCAGCCTGTACGGACGCATGGTCGCTGCCGGTGAGTGGCGCGACTACGGGATGGACGGATTGCGTGACTGCGCGGTCTTCTCGGTCTTCCGGCGCAGTAGTGAGGCGCCGCTCTACCGCATCGAGAAACACCCGGCGATGGCGCGTAAACAAGGGGCCTGGGCCATTGTCGGTCATGGCGGGCACGTGCTGAAGCGCGGCCATGAGCTGGAGCAGGTGCTACGCTTCTTCGACAAGGGTCGTTTTTCCGTGGTCGATTGACGGTCGATGCAGAAAAAACCCCGGCAGTCGCCCGCCGGGGTTCGAAGTCTTGGCCCTGTCTCGCCGGTTAGCGGCGGTCGCCCAGGAAGGCGAGCAGGAACTGGAACAGGTTGATGAAGTTCAGATAGAGGCTGAGCGCGCCGAAGTTCGTCGCGACGCCCATGGCGGACTGATCGCCACCCAGTTCGTAGTACTGCATCTTCAGGCGTTGGGTGTCATAGGCGATCAGGCCCGCGAAGATGAACACGCCCAGGGCGTTGATGATCAGCGACATCATCGAACTGCCAAGGAAGATGTTGATCAGCGACGCACCGAGCAGGCCCCAGACGCCCATGATCAGGAAACTGCCGAAGGCGGTCATGTCCTTCTTGGTCGTGTAGCCGAAGAGGGACAGGGCGCCGAACGCCGTCGCTGTCAGAAGGAACGTCGAGGCGATCGATTCGCCCGTGTAGCGCAGCACCACGACGCCCAGCGACGCGCCGATCAGGCTGACGATCGTCCAGTAAAAGATACCCGCCGTTTTCGGCGTGGCGTTGCGCATGCCGAACATGCCGAACATCATCACCGCCAGCGGTGCGAAGGCGATGACCATGCCCCACACCGTATAGCCGATGCGGCCGTTGCTCACGGTGTACAGAAGGCTGCTGATCGGCTGGAAGCTGCTGGTCAGGAATGCCAGGCCAGCCGACAGGACCAGACCCAACGCCACCTTGTTGTAGACGCCGAGCATGAAGCCGCGGAGGCCCACATCCACGGACATGTCGGCGCGATCCGCGGGGACCTGGCGCGCGAAGTCGCGGTTATAGTCGCTCATTTGAGCAAGACCCTTTGATGCGCGCCCGCAATCCGGACGCCCTTGGAATATCGTTTCCTATTGGCCGTTGTACAAGGGGGTGAGCGTTCGGCTCATGATCAACATATGAAATCCTCATGATCCGCCTTTTCGCCGCCCTTGCCATTCCGCCGGAGATCGGCGTGAAACTGCAATCCCGGCAGACGGGAATCGGGTCGGCGCGCTGGCGGCCCCTGGAGGCGCTGCACGTCACCTTGCGATTTTTCGGCGAGGTCCGCGAGGATGTTGCACGCGATCTGGACGATGCGTTGCTTGAGTTTGCGGTATCGCCGTTCGAGATCGCGCTGGAGGGGGTCGGCTCGTTTTCCGAGGGAGACGAGGTGTCGGCTGTGTGGGCGGGCGTCGCGGAGAACACAGTCCTCAAACGGCTGGCAGCATCTTGCGAGCGCGCCGCGCGACAAGCGGGCCTGAAGCCTGATCCGCGCCGCTATCGTCCGCATGTGACCCTGGCCTATCTGAAGCGCGCTGACCCGGCGCAGGTCGCTGGCTGGCTGGAGGCGAACGCGCGCCTGCAATCGCCGCCGATCCCGATCAACAGCTTTCAGCTTTATTCCAGTGTCCTGAGCCCCGAGGGATCCCGCTATCGGATCGAGGCGACCTACCCCCTTGTCGGGCCTCAGGGTGCGACCGCATAGTCTTTCAGAACCCCCAGCGGCACGATGGCCAGGGTTTCCTCGTGCGTGCTTTCAAGCACCAGTTTCGGCGCGGCACCCGCATCGAGCGCCTCTTTCCAGCGCGGCGCGCACAGGCACCAGCGATCTCCGGGGTTCAGACCGGGAAAGCCGAGGTCGAGCCGCGGCGTGGACAGATCGTTGCCGGCGCGCTTCGAGAACGCCAGGAACTCTGCTGTCATCACCGCGCAGACGGTATGGAGGCCAAGATCGTGCGGTCCGGTCTCGCAGCAGCCGTTGCGAAAATAGCCGGTTACCGGGTCCAGCGAACAGGGCACCAGTTCGGCCCCCAACACGTTGCGGGCATCAGCGTCATATCGAATGGGAACTGTGGTCATCGCCCCATCCTAAACGCTAAGACTTGCGCCTCGCCAAGCGGCCAATGAAAACCGGAGCCACGATGTCGACAGCCGGACGCCCTCGCCGCAGTGCCCTGTACCTGCCGGCCAGCAATGCCCGGGCGATTGAAAAGTCGCGGACGCTGGCCTGCGACGTGGTGATCCTTGACCTTGAGGATGCCGTGGCGCCGGACGCCAAGGCCGAGGCGCGGGCAGGCGCCGTGGCGGCGGCGCAGGTGGGCGGATACGGACCTCGCGAGCTGCTGATCCGGGCGAACGGACTGGATACGCCCTGGGGCGCTGATGACCTGGTCGCCGCCTCGTCGGCTCGGCCCGACGCCATCCTGATCCCCAAGGTGAGTTCCGGTGATGACCTGGCTGCGGCGCGTGCAGCGGTCGGCCCGGGCATCCCGATCTGGGCGATGATCGAGACCTGTCAGGCCATGTTTGCCTTGGGCGAAATCGGGTCGGCCTCGGCCCGGCTGGGTGTTACCGTTTGGGTTATCGGCTCCAACGACCTGGCCAAGGAAATGCGTTGCGCCCTGACCGTCGACCGCGCGCCCTTGATGACCGCGCTGACGCTCAGCCTGATGGCGGCGCGCGCCCATGGGATCGCTATCCTGGACGGCGTGTTCAACGACATCGCCGATGGTCAGGGCTTTTCCCGGCAGTGTGCTCAGGGTGCGCAGTGGGGATTTGACGGCAAGACGTTGATCCACCCCGGTCAGATCGAGGCGGCCAATCTGGCCTTCACGCCGGAGCCGGCCGCGGTGGCCTGGGCGCGAACGGTTGTTGCGGCATTCGAGGCGCCGGAGACCCGCGACAAGGGCGTCCTGAAAGTCGACGGCCGCATGGTCGAGCGACTGCATCTGGCCGAGGCCGAACGCCTGATCAGCGTCGCCGACAG
>JANNFM010000064.1:0-10751 GCA_031379795.1 Alphaproteobacteria bacterium | reverse complement strand
CGCCATAGCGACGACCCCGGTCGTTGGTCAGGTTTGCCGCATCGAAGGTCAGTTCGAAGTTGTCGTTGACGCGGTAGCGGACCGAGCAATCCAGCTCCTCATCGTCATCCCAGTAGATGTCGCCGTTGGTGACAGGGACGGTTTTGCCGTTGAGCACCTGGTAGTCGCCCACAGACTGGCCCCACGGGGTGCGGTACTGATAGGCCAACCGCGCCGAGATGCCGTAACGCTCATAGTAGATCGAGACATTGTAGGCCACGTCCGAGGCGCCGGTCACAGGGATCTTGCGCTCCGGCACACCGCCCACGCTGGGCACGCTGAATTCGCTGTCGTTCAGGGTGATGTTGGCCTGCACGCCGAAGCCTTTCACCCAGTCGGCCACGTTGCTCTCTTCCAGGAACGGTTCGATCGACTGGGCGATGGCCGCCTCGGCCCCGAGGATGTGGCCCTTGCCGCCGTTGCGCAGGGTGCTGAGTGTGTAGCCGGACCGGTCAACCCCACCGAAGTTCAGGATGTCGCGGCCGAAGACGCCGGACTGGGTGAACAGCGCGTCCTTGATGTCCTTGTAGTAGACGCCCAGCGACAGGTAGCCACCCGAGGCCATGTACCACTCGTAGTAGGCGTCCACGCCATAGGCCCGCTCGGGTTTGGCGTCGGGATTGCCGCCGGCGATGGTCTGGGTGCTGTCATTGGCCACCAGATTGGGCCGCAGCTCGTCGAAGTCCGGCCGCGCCGCGCCGGTCGTGAAGCCCAGGCGGACCTTCATCTCGTCGTTGAGGTTCCAGTTGATATGGGCGCTGGGGAACACCAGCACCTGGTCATTGGTCGCCGTCACCAGGGTGTTGGCCGCGCCGACACCGCCGAAGGCCGTGCCGGTGTTCTTCACGCGCTCGATGCGGGCGCCGGCGACGATGTTGCCCCAGTCCTGCGTCCAGGTGCCCATGGCGTAGCCCGCCAGGATGTCTTCCTGCACGCGGAAGAAGTTGGCGTTGGTGTTAGTGCGGGTCAGCACGCCGGCCTTCAACAGGTCGTTGGCGCGCTTGTCGAGGGCGTCCTTCGAGAAATAGTTGAAGTCGTAGCCGAGCTGGAGTTCGCCCTGATAGGGCTTTAGGTTGCGGATCTGGTCGAAATTGAAGGTCTGCCCGGCAGCGGTGATCTGCGCGATGGTCGCGGCGAAGACCGTTTCCTCATGCTTTTTGGTGCGCGAGCCGAACAGGCCGCCGAATTTCAGCTTGAAGGGCGATCCGAACATCTCGAACTCGCGTTCGACGTCGAATTTGGCCGTATAGGCGAAGGTCGGATCACCGCCATCGGTGGTGGAGATGGAGACCGCGGGCGCCAGGAACGCGTCGATGGATTGAACCGCCGCGCCGCGCGAGCGAACCGCCGTGGCACCCGTTCCCGTCACAACCGTACGGAACAGCTTTACGAAGTTGTTGTTGGGATCGGTGAAGTCATAGTCGACGGTGGGCCGGTCGGTGATGGCGGCGGGGCTCGCGAAATTGGAACGGGCCGGCGCATCCTGGCCGTCCTCGGCCTGGGTGTAGTTCAGCTTCCAGCTGACGTTCCAGTCGCTCCACAGGTGCTCACCGCTGACGGTGTTGGTCCAGGTGTACTCTGCGGTTTCCAGCGAGTTGAAATTGGAGGTGATCTGCGCGCCGTAGACCGTGCCCTTCTGCGGGGTATTTCCGTTGCAGATATCGGCGAAGCCGCTGGTGGTCTGAGGTGCGACAACGGCGGGGCAGGCCACCGCGGCGGTGGTGGTCGCGCCGTTGTCCATCCGGAAGATATAGTTATTGCGCAGTTCTTCGTCGATATACGAGGTATAGATGGAGCTGATATCGACCTTGTTGTTGTCGTCGAACTCATACTCCACCTTGAACGTCCCGCCGATGTTCTGGCGCGTCAGGCGGTAGGGCTTGTTCTCGAACTCCCGCGCCCAGCGGCGGTCTTGGTTACCGGGCCGCGCGTCGCGGCCGGCGCCGGCGGTCTGGTAGGGGTCGGTCTCCCAGTTATCGGTGACCATGTTGCGGTGATAGAAGGAGCCCAGCGCCAGAACGCCAAGACGGCCGTCCAGGAACCGGTCCGACACGATAAGCGAGACATCCGACTCCTCGCCGCCGCCCAGTTCCACGTAGCCCAGCGCCGCCTTGCCGGCGACGAACAGGCCGGAGCGGTCAAAGGCGCTGCGGGTGCGGATGTCGACGTTGCCGGCGATGGTCTCGCCCGGCATGTCCGGCGTCACCGCCTTGGTCACCACGATCTGGCTGGCCAGCGCCGAGGGGATGTTGTCGAAGCGTGACTGGCGGCCCTCGGGGCTGACGATGGTCAGGCCGTCGAACGAAACCGTCGTCCAGTTGATCTTGGAACCACGCAGGTTGACGTAGCGGGCCTGGCCCTGGTCGCGCTCCACGGCGACACCCGGCAGGCGGCCAATGGCGAAGGCGATGTTCTGGTCAGGCAGGCGCCCGACCGCGTCAGCGGCGATGACGCTGACCAGCGAGGGCGACTCCTTCTGGATCTGGAGCGCGGCGGCCTGAGACTCAGCGATAGGGCGTCCGGTGATGACCAGTTCGTCGACGGTAGCCGCGGCCTCCGCGCCGGCCTGCGCTGTCGCTGATTGCGCGGAGAGTGCGGAGGCCATGGCGACGCCCGCCAACAAAGCTGCGCGCGAAGTGATCCTGAACATAGGTTTTGCCCCTTACTGAAGAGGTGCGGCTTAGTCAGGTAATTTGACACTTCAGCGACAGTTTCGTCACGTCCTCAAGAACGGCGCTTGTGCCTAGAACATGTGTCGTGGCGGCCACATGTTGACTTTGACATCCAATCAAAGGATCGGACTTCCGGCGCGACGGGTTCATGAGAAAGTCTGATCAAGTGGATAAATTATACTCATCTTCATTCTGCTGGACCGGGGCTGTTCTTGGCTTCGCCTTAATTGCGGGCTGTGCAGCCACAGGTCCCGAGACCATGTCGGACTCCGGCGGCATGACGGTTGGCGTGGGCACACCCGTGATCGCCGCGGCTGAGACGCCCTCGGTGGGCACGAAGGTGCTGGATGCTGCGGACGATCCGGCGATCTGGGCCGATCCCACGGATCCGTCGCGCGGCGTGATCATTGGTACCGACAAGAAGGCTGGCCTCTATGTCTATGACCTGGCCGGACGACAGATTCAGTACGTCCGTGGCGGGTTGCCAAACAATGTCGACATTCGCGACGCCTTTCCGACCCCGAACGGGCCAAGGGTATTGGTGGCGGCTTCAGATCGGGGCCGGCGCGGCGCTGGCGCAGCCTTGTTCCTTCTGGATCCCGCAACGCTGAAGCTCTCGTTCTGGGGCGCTGTGCCGATCGACCTGGTGGAGCCCTATGGCCTTTGCCTGGCCCGACGCGGCAATGAATTCCTGATGATCGTGAATGGCACTGACGGTCAGGTGCGCCAGTTGCAGGTCAGCGCCGGCCCCAGGGGCAGGCCGCTCGTGAAGGAAGAGCGCCGCTTTGCCGTGGCGACCCAGCCGGAAGGTTGCGTTGTCGACGACGCGCGTGGGCGTATTTATCTGGGCGAGGAAGGACGCGGTGTCTGGCGGTTTGACCTGGGAAAGGCTCCGGTCGCAGGCGAACTGATCGCCCAGGCGCCGTCCGCAATGCTGGCACCAGACGTCGAGGGGCTTGCTCTGATCGATGACGGTGCGGCCACGTTCCTGATCGCCTCCAGCCAGGGCGACTCCGCCTTTGCGGTCTGGCGGGTCGATGGCGTGACGCCGGACTACAAGGGTCGCTTCAGCGTGGTCGCCAACGGCGGCATAGATGCCGTGACTGGCACCGATGGCGTTGCCGCGCTCGGCGGGCAGGTCGGCGCTTTTCCGCAAGGGCTGGTCGTCATGCAGGACGATGTCGATGATGGCCCGACCGGCGCGCGTCAGAACTTCAAGCTGGTCGACTGGCGCGAGGTGAAACGGGCGCTGGGATTGTAGAATTTGAGAACGTGGGTTGCTCAACGGCCTGATTCGTCGCGGTTCAAGGCGGCGCAGACCCCAAATTCACCTCATCTGAACCTCGACGGGGTTCCGACTCACGCTATGCGGTTAACCCTCGATTAACGGTGTCGGCGCGTACTTAACGCATCGTTACTCGGGTGCGTCGGGACAGGGGCCGGGCGCGCAAAACCGCAAACTCCGGAAGGACCGATTCGTCCCATGACCATCTCTCTCTCAGCGCCGCGCGCCACGGAACTGAAGCCCCGGATCGTTGTGTTCGGTATTGGCGGGGCCGGTGGCAACGCCGTCAACAACATGATCGACGCCGGCCTTGAGGGCGTCGAGTTCGTGGTCGGGAACACCGACGCGCAGCAACTGCAGTTCGCCAAGACCGAACGCCGTATCCAGCTGGGCGTGCAGGTGACGCAGGGCCTCGGGGCTGGCGCCCACCCGGAAGTCGGCATGAGCGCGGCCGAAGAGAGCATTCCCGAGATCGGTGAGCACCTGGACGGCGCGCACATGGTCTTCATCACCGCCGGCATGGGCGGCGGCACCGGCACCGGCGCCGCGCCCATCATCGCCAAGTGCGCCCGCGAGCGCGGCATCCTGACGGTGGGCGTGGTCACCAAGCCCTTCCACTTCGAAGGCCGTCACCGGATGCGCCTGGCCGACGCTGGCATCGCCGAGCTTCAGCGCTATGTCGACACCCTGATCGTCATTCCGAACCAGAACCTGTTCCGGGTTGCCAATGAGCGGACGACCTTCGCCGAGGCCTTCGGTATGGCCGACCAGGTCCTGCACTCGGGCGTGCGCTCGATCACCGACTTGATGGTGTTGCCCGGCCTGATCAACCTCGACTTTGCCGACGTCCGCACGGTGATGACCGAGATGGGCAAGGCGATGATGGGTACCGGCGAGGCGACCGGCGAGGACCGCGCCTTGATGGCCGCGCAGAACGCCATCCAGAACCCGCTGCTGGACGAAGTGTCGCTGAAGGGCGCCAAGGCCGTGCTGGTCAACGTCACCGGCGGTCTCGACATGACCCTGCTGGAAGTCGACGAGGCGGCCAACGCCATCTCCGAGCAGGTGGACCCGGAAGCCAACATCATCTTCGGTGCGGCTTTCGATCCGTCTCTGGAAGGCATGATCCGGGTTTCTGTCGTCGCCACCGGGATGGATGGCGCCTCCATGGCCGCCATCGAGCCCAAGATCGAGCGCCGCTCGCTGATGGCCGAGCCGCTGCGCGCCACCGTCACTCCGCGGGTGCCTGAACTTGAACCGGTGTTGGCCGCTGCCGCCACCGAGCATGACCTGGCCATGGACGCCCGTGAGGAAGAGCAGCCCGACATCTTCAGCGTGCCGCTGACGGTGGATGCCGAGCCGCTTCTGACCGCAGCTGAACCGGTCCTGGCGACCACCGCTGATCTGGCCGAGCCAGCACAGCAGGATCCTCAGGACGAGCCGCTGTTTGCTGAACCTCACTATGAGCCCCGGCGCCCGCGCGGCGGATTCCTGAGCATCTTCGGCGGACGCCCACGCTATGAGGCGCCCGCAGCACCCGCAGCACCCGCCGCGCAGGCGCCGGTTGCCCGGACCGTGCCGGCGCCCTCACGTGGTGGCGCCCAACCCCTTGAAGCCACCGCGCCTCAGGACGTGTCGGACCAGAATGAAGATCTGGAAATTCCGTCGTTCCTTCGCCGTCTGGCGAACTAGAAATCATCACAAAACCGCCACGCCGCAGAAGGTTTTTCGCGGCTAAAGTCCTCCCGGAGCCTGCTCCGGGAGGATGTCTATGTCAGACCACCGTGTCATCTGGGTTTCGCCACTGGCCGAAGGCTGGGCCGTCTTCTGTGTGGGGCTGGAGCCGCTGATTTTCCGATCCGGCGGACGCGCCGAGGCACAGGCCCGACGACTTGCGATGGCCCTGGCCAAGCTGGGTCGGGCGGTCCAGGTGCGCATACAGGACCGGGCGCGCAACCCCGTCGGCACGATTTTGTACCCCGCGATGTAAGCCGCTGATCGCGTCGCAAGGCGGCGATCGGATTTCTAAATTCTTGTTTAGTGTCAGCGAGATAGATGCCCGACTTATGAACCGCTTGTTAACAGAAACATTGCGAAACACGATGTGCTTTGCTGCACTGCATCAACCAGCTTAGCTGCGCGTTAGGGGCAGAGACCCGGTGGTAATACCGGGTATCGATGCAGGAAGGTCCACCTTGTCCGCGCAGGCATTCCAACACACCCTCCGCTCGCCCGCTCTGTTTGCAGGGGTCGGTGTCCATACCGGCGAATATACCCGCGTGACGGTTCGACCGGCTGCGGCTGACACCGGGATTGTCTTTCTCCGCACCGACGTCAAGGATCGCGACAACCGGGTTCCGGCCACGGGCGAGGCCGTTTGTAAAACCCAGCTCGGCACCGTCATCGGCAATGCGGCCGGGGTCACGGTCGCCACCATTGAGCATCTGATGGCGGCCTTCGCCATGCTGGGGATCGATAATGCCCTGGTCGAGGTCGATGGACCGGAAATGCCGATCATGGACGGCTCGTCCGAGCCGTTTGTCCGGGTTCTGGACCGGGCCGGCAAGCGGGCGCTGGATGCGGCGCGCACCTTCATCGAGATTCTGGATACGGTTGAGGTCACAGATGGCGACAAACGCGCGACGTTGAAACCCTCCGATCGGTTTGAGATGGCGTTCGAGATCGCCTTCGACAGCGCTGCCATCGGCCGCCAGTCGGTGGACATGGTGATGAACGAGCAAGCGTTCCGCGACGAGCTGGCCAATTGCCGGACCTTCGGGTTCCTCAGCGACGTCGAGACCCTGAGATCCATGGGTCTGGCGCGCGGCGGGTCGATGGACAATTGCGTGGTGATCGACGGCGACGAAGTTCTGAACCCCGAGGGTCTGCGTCGCCCGGACGAGTTCGTGCGTCACAAGGCGCTGGACGCCATCGGTGACCTCTATGTGCTGGGCGGCCCGCTGCTGGGCCGCTTCGAAGGCGTGCTGGCCGGCCACAGCCTGAACAACGCCGTGGTCCGCGCCCTGCTGGCGCGCCCGGACGCTTGGCGCCTGCGCACCTTCGTCGAGGACCTCCGTGCGACGGGCTGAGGCCGCGACCTGATGTCCCCAGCTATGGCTGATGCTGACATAGTGTTGTCAGTAGACGTGGCGCCTGCTGTGATCAGGATCGAGGGAGATATCCATGGCCGACGACACATCAGCGACGCTGAGTGATCGCTACAAACCGCCGCACAGGTTCACTGTGGCCAAGTGCCTCGATCACATTGACCCGCATGGACGACGCTTCATCGCGCTCTCGCCGTTCGCTGCGGTCGCCTCGGTGGGACCGGACGGCAGTCTCGACGTCTCGCCGCGGGGTGGAGGTCCGGGATTCGTTCGGGTGGCTGATGACGGCAAGAGCCTGATCATGCCGGATCGTCCAGGCAACAACCGCCTCGACAGCCTGCGCAATATCGCCGAGGGCTCCGGCGAGGTGGGTTTCATGTTCATGATCCCCGGCGTCGACGACATCTACCGGGTCAACGGTCGAGCCGCCGTTCTGGTGGATGACGCCCTGGCCGAGTCTTTTCAGGAGTTCGGCAAAGTTCCCAAGACCCTGCTCAAGGTCGAGGTCCGTGAGGCCTATCTGCATTGTCCCAAGGCGCTGATGCGGGCTGACCTTTGGGGCGACACGCACCGCGTCGACCGCGCCACCCTGCCATCACTCACCGAGATGGTCAGCGACCAGATCGGGCTGCCGAAACCCACCTCAACCCATGAGGAAGACATCGAAGGGCTGAAACAGTCTCTCTGAAGGAGCCTCCTGCCGTTTGCTCGCCACAGTCTGTGGTGTAGATAGCCTAACCTCGTTTCGGGGCGCGGATCGGACTTGAGGTGATGGTGTCTTTCTTACGCAATACGACCAGGGTGGCGGGCATAGCCGTCATGTGCGCGCTCGCGCTGTCCGCCTGCGCCGGAAACAAGAAGAAGCCGCGGCTGGCCTATGAGGAGCGGCCGGTTGAGCTGCTCTATTCCACCGGCGCCGACCGGTTGGATCGACGCCAATGGAGCCAGGCCGTCGGCTACTTCCAGGAAGTTGAGCGCCAGCACCCCTATTCGGAGTGGTCCAGGCGCTCGATCCTGATGCAGGCCTACGCTCACTACCAGGGCAACGACTATCCCGAGGCCGTGGCCGACGCTGATCGCTTCATGCAGCTCTATCCGGGCAACGCCACCGCCGCATACGCCCACTACATCAAGGCCATCTGCTATTTCGAGCAGATCGTCGATGTGAACCGCGATCAGGCTGCGACCGCCCAGGCGCTGGATAATCTGCGCGACGTGGTCCAGCGCTTCCCGCGCTCTGAGTATGCCGCCGATGCGCGGTTGAAGATCGACATGGTCAACGACCAGCTGGCCGGCAAGGAAATGACCATCGGCCGCTACTATCTGCACCAGGGTGACACCCTGGCGGCCACGAATCGTTTTCGCACGGTGATTGATCGGTACCAGACGACGACCCACACGCCAGAAGCCCTCTACCGGCTGGTGGAGAGTTATCTGACGCTGGGTCTGCTGGACGAGGCCAAACGCAATGGAGCGGTTCTGGGGTTCAACTATCCCGGTGATCCCTGGTATGGCGATGCCTACAAGCTGTTGACCAGCAAGGGGTTACGTCCCGCCGTCGAGCCCAGGTCGGGGGGTGGGGGATTGTTCCGAATCCCGTTCACCAAGGACAAGAACAAGACCGTCGCGCCGCCCAAGGCCGCCGAACCCAATGCCGCAGTCGCCGAGGTGAAGGCGTCGGACAAGCGCTCGATCTTCCGGATGCCCTTCGGCAAGAAGGACAAGGGCGTGCTGCCGGATGCGGAAGCCAGGTAGATCGGGCTTTCGGATGGGTGGCCGGAACAAAACACGTCCGCCCCCTTCTATCGCGACTGATTCCGTACGATCCTGCCGACCATGCTGATCGGGCTGCAAATCCGCGACGTGGTGTTGATCGAGGCGCTGGACCTCTCGATTGGTCCGGGCCTTACGGCGCTGACCGGAGAGACCGGGGCGGGAAAATCCATCATCCTGGACGCCTTGGGTCTGGCGACCGGCGCGCGCGGCGACGCGGGCCTGGTGCGGCGCGGTGCGGCCCAGGCCGTCGCCAGTGCAGCCTTTGCCCTGTCGCCTGACCACCCGGTCTGGGACCTGATGGAGGCCAAGGGGCTGGTTTATGCCCGCGACGAGGACCTGGTTCTGCGGCGAAACCTGTCGGCGGATGGTCGCAGCCGCGCCTTTGTCAACGACCAGGCCACTGGCGTGGGTGTGCTCAAGGAACTGGGCGAGGCGCTGCTGGAGGTTCACGGCCAGCATGAAACGGTCGGGCTGCTCGACGCGCGCACCCATCGCCCCCTGCTCGACGCCTATGGCGACCTGGCGGCGCAATCCGCGTGCGTGGCGTCTGGCTGGCGCAGCTGGCGCGAGGCGCGGGAGCAGTATGAGGCCCTGCTGGCCGAGGTCGCCCGCAGCGCTGCCGAGACGGACGAACTGACGCTGCGACTGTCTGAACTCGACCGGCTGGACGCCCGCGACGGGGAGGAGACCGCGCTGGCGGAGGAGCGAGCCGTGTTGGGGGCGTCGGAAAAGGCGCTGGCCGACATCAGCGCCGCCCGCGCTGTGTTCAACGGGCTAGGCAGCAAGGTTGCAGGGGCTATCCGGGCGCTGGAGCGGGCGCGCGAGCGAGCCGTGATCGCGGGTGCGGCGGAAGACGGCGCGGCGGTCCAACGCCTGATCAGTGCGTCGGAAGCCATCGACCGGATGCTGACCGAGGCCGGTGAGGCTGAAACGGCCATCGATGCCGCAGCCCTGGCCTTTGATTTTGAGCCCGACCGGCTGGAGCAGACCGAGGAGCGGCTGTTTGAACTTCGGGGTCTGGCGCGCAAGCTGGGCGTCGCCGTCGAAAGCCTGCCGTCGGTCAGGCTCGCGTTTGCCGAGCGGCTGCGCGCGGCGGAGTCCTCCGAGGCGACGTTGAAGGCCGCCGAAGTCCGGTTGGCGACGGCCCGTACCGCCTATCTGTCTGCCGCCGCAGCGCTGACGGCGGGGCGTCGGGAGGCGGGCGACCGGCTGGCCCTGTCGGTCCTGACGGAACTGGCGCCCCTGAAGCTGGACAAGGCGCGGTTCCGCGTGGCTGTCGAGCCGCTGGCCGAAGACCGCGCCGGCCCGTCCGGCATGGATCGCACAGCCTTTGAGATTTCCACCAACCCCGGCGCGCCGTTCGGGGATCTGGGGGCTATCGCCTCGGGCGGCGAACTGGCCCGCTTTGCCCTGGCGCTCAAGGCATCGCTGGCAGGCCGCGCGACCGGCCCGCAGCCGCTGATGATCTTCGACGAGGTGGATCAGGGGGTCGGCGGCGCCGTGGCCGACGCCGTGGGCCTGAGATTAAAACGCCTGGCGGCCAACGCCCAGGTGCTGGTGGTCACCCACAGTCCGCAGGTCGCGGCCCGGGCCGAAGCCCACTGGCGGATCGCCAAGGCCGGTGAGGGCGAACGCCTGCGTACCGCCGTAGAGGTATTGGGCGTGTCTGATCGGGAGGAAGAGATCGCCCGCATGCTGGCTGGCGCCAGCATTACGGATGCGGCCCGCGCGGCGGCCAGGGCGCTGATGGAGGTTTGAGAGCGGCTTGCCCTCTCCACCACCCACTCGCAGCGGGTGGTCCCCCTCTCCCGCTGCACGGGAAAGGAAAATTGCCCGGGTCGCTTCCTTTCCCGCAGAGCGGGAGAGGGGGAC
>JANNFM010000059.1:0-3753 GCA_031379795.1 Alphaproteobacteria bacterium | reverse complement strand
ATGAGCCTGATCACAGGACGCCGCGAATTGATCCTGGGCGGCGTGGGTCTGGCGCTGGCCCCCGGCATGGCGTGGGCGGCACCCCCAGCCCGCATGGCCTTTCAGGTGTTTCGCAACGGAACCAAGGTCGGCGAGCACGTCATGACCTTCTCCGGTGACGACAGGAACCGCACGGTGACCGCCGACGTCTATATGACCGTGAAAGTCGGTCCGGTGCCGGTCTACAAGTACAAGCACAATGCCGTTGAAAAATGGGTCGACGGCAAGTGGTCCAGTGTCGAGACCACCACCAATGGTAACGGCAAAATCAGACGCGCCTCTGCCCGCGCCATGCCCGGCTTCGTCCAGATCACCGGCCCGGCCGGCGCCCAGCGCGGCCCGGCTGACGCCGTGCCACTGAGCCATTGGAACCCGGCCAACTTCACCCGCCCCCTGTTCAACCAGCAGGAAGGCAAGCTGCTGAAGGTGCGCTGCACCCAGGTGGCGCCGGGCCACTGGCAGGTTCGGGGCGAGACCGAGATCGACGACTTCTACGACGCGTCCGGCAACTGGCTGGCGCTGCGCGGCAAGCTCGAGGACGGCTCTAAGATGGAATACAAGCGGGTTTGAGGTCGGGGTTTCTCGACGGATTGCTGATACCCAAACACTGTCATCCCGGACGCACACCCGCGAAGGCGGGTGGGCGATCCGGGACCCAGGAGCCCAGCGCACCGCTCTGGGTCCCGGCTCTCCAGCCTGCAAGTGCAGGCTTGCGGCCGGGATGACGGGGATTTTTGTAGCTTGCTCCACCCGCATTCGTGGTCGCGGTCCAGAAATCTCGCGGCTTGCGATCCACCCGCCGCCGTGCCTAACTCCGCCCATGTGTACAGAGCGCCTTCGGGACTGACCTTCCCCGCCTAGCCCCCGAGGCCCATCGCCGAGCCCGGCGTCGCGCCTTTATCTGCGTCTCTGTCCCAGGTCCCTTCCATGAGCTTTTTCAGCAATAGCGCGATCAATCGCGTGAACGTTCACTACGCCGTCCAGGCGATCGCAGCGGGCGCGGGCGGCGTGTTCATCCTCGCCTTTCTGCTGCGCGCCGGGTTCTCTGTGCCTGCGACGCTTGTGATCCAGGCAGGCCTCGTCGCCGCCCGCTTTGTCGTGCGCCCGATTGTTCCGCCACTGGCCGCCCGGTTTGGCCTGAAGCCCCTGTTGATTGCGGCCATCCTGCTGGAAGCCGCGGCGTACCCCATCCTGTCTCTGGTCAAGGGGCCGGACCTGATGCTGTTCCTCTGGTTCGCCGTCGCGACCCCGGGCAGCGTCCTCTACTGGACCTGCTTTCATGCCTATTTCTCAAGCCTCGGCGATGCTGAACATCGTGGAGGTCAGATCGGCGCCCGCGAGGCGATGGGCGCCATGTCCGGTATTCTGGCGCCCCTGATCGGGGGCTGGGTGCTGGTGACGGGGGGTCCGGTGATCCTCTTCGCGGCGGCCGGATGTCTCCAGGCCCTATCGGTGCTCCCCCTGCTGGGCGGCCCCAATGTCATGGTCGCCCGCAAGGCGCCGGGCGCCTGGCAAGCCGCGCGATTGGGCGCACGACTGATGTTCGCCGACGGCATCTTCGCGGGGGGCTATCACCACGTCTGGACGATCGCCCTCTTTGTGTCGCTGTCAGAGAGCTACACGGCCTATGGTGCCGCGATGGCGTTGGCGGCGGCGGTCGGCGCGGTGTTCAGCCTGTTGATCGGCCGCCACATTGACGCCGGACACGGCCGCCGCGCTCTGATCATCGCCACGGCGGTCAGTATCGGCGTCGTGCTGATACGGGCCGAGAGCATGAACCTGCCCTGGCTGGCCGTCACCGCCAATGCCCTGGGCGCCCTTGTCGTCGGGCTATGGGCACCCGCCCTGATGACCCCCGTCTACAACCTTGCCAAGGCCTCGCCCTGCCCCTTGCGGTTTCATGTGGCGACAGAGGGTGGATGGGATCTTGGCTGCGGTGCCGTGTGCCTCGTGGCGGCGGGGCTGACCGCCGCCGGCCTGCCGCTTTCGGCGTCGATCCTGCTCGGGCTGATCGGCGCGGCCGCCAGTTTCGCGATTGTCTGGCGAGGCTACGCCGCCAAACTGTGGGGGTAACGCCTTGCCCGTTGCGCCGTCGCCAAATCCCCTTAGCATAGCCGGGAGCGCCGGTAGCAGACCGGACCTTCGAAACGTCAGTCAGTACAGGACGCCGCGCGGGGATCTCCGTGGCGTGGCAAACGAGTATGGAAACCACGACCGAGAGCGACCGTCCCGCCGAGGGTGATCTCGCCGAGCGCGAGGCCGCCTACGAGAAGTTTGTCTGGGACAATCTGAAGCGGAACTACCTCGGCAACTATTTGCACGGCATGCTGGGCATGACCGGCTTCCGGCTGGTCAATGCGCCGACGTTCCTGCCCGCCTATCTGCACCAGATCTCCGGCTCCAACACCATTGTGGGTCTGGGCCTGGCGCTGCAACAGGTGGGCGGCATCATCTCGCCGATCTTCGCCGGCACCAAGGTCGAGCACCGCAAGAAGGTGATGCCGGCTGCCGTCCTGATGGGCAGCCTGGGTCGGCTGGCTATCCTGGGCATCGCGCTGTCCGGCTGGTTCATGCCGAACAAGACGTTTGCGGTCTCCATGCCTTGGGGCGATCCGATCCCGGTCAACCCGCTGGTCTGGTCAGTGCTGTTCTTCATGATGATGTTCGGCATCTTCATGGGCGCGCAGCGGGTGGTGTTCAGCCTGCTGATGTCGAAGGTCATCCCGCTCAGCCGCCGGGGTCGCCTGCAAGCCTGGCGCAATGCCACCGGCGGGGCCATCGCCGCCGTGCTGGCGTTTGTGGCGGGCAAGTATTTCATCGGGCCGAACATCTTCGGCAACGGCTATTCCACGACGTTCGTGTTCGCCTTCGTCCTGACCAGCCTGGGCCTGTGGGCGCTGCAACTGCTGCTCAAGGAACCGGAACCGCCGACCACCCGGGCCGAGGGCCGTTTCCGCGATCGCCTGCGCGAATTCCCGCAGCTGATCAAACAGGACAAGGCGTACGGCTTCTTCATCGTCGTGCAGATGCTGGCCACCTCGGCACGGATCGCGACGCCGTTCTTCATCATCTATGTCGGCCAGCAGATCGAGATGACCGGCACGACCCTGGGCCTGCTGTCGCTCGCGTTCCTGGGGGCAGATACCCTGTCGAACCTGGTCTGGGGCTATCTGGGCGACAAGACCGGGTTCCGGCTGGTGCTGCTGTGGTCGATCTCGGCCTGGATTGCGGCGACCGTGCTGTTGATGAACTTCCACTCGACGCCGGCGATCTTTGCCGCGTTCTTTGCGCTGGGGGCCGCCCAGGCGGGGTACAATATGGCGGCCCAGACCATGATCCTGGAGTTCGGCGACCGCGATGACCTGCCCATGCGGATCGCGGTCTCGGCCACGGCGGAAAGCGTGACGGCCACGCTCAGCCCGCTGATCGGTGGCGCGGTGGCTGACATGTTTGGCTACAGCGTCGTGTTCGGCGCCTCGATCGGCTTCCTGGCGGCGGCATTGCTGATCCTGATCGTGGCCGTGGGTGAGCCGCGAAAACGGCTGACGGCGTAGCCCTCTCTCTCCTCCCCCATCGGGCTACGGCATTCACACATCGTCGAATATGGCTGCTTTTTTCCTTCGCCCCTTGTGGGAGAAGGTGGGCCGCGTGAGCGGCTCGGATGAGGGGTCGCGCGGCGATTGTTCCAGTAAAACAGAGTGTTATTCTGTGAGA
>JANNFM010000055.1:0-8880 GCA_031379795.1 Alphaproteobacteria bacterium | reverse complement strand
GCCGGGATGACGGTGATATTCAAGTTCTGATACCCCGAGTTCGTGGCCCTGGAATCGATCCGGCATGGTCACAATCCCCGTTGGTTTGACCCCCGGCGCCACAATCCTTGCTGAAACCTTTCCAGAAACGCCTCAAGGTCGGCAATCTGTGACCAGAATGCGACAGGTCAGCGTCCGAAACATTGCAAGACGCTAATGTACGTTGACCAGCCGTCATCCCAACCCGTAACTCCGCCCTAACCGGGCATCTCTCGTGCCTGGGACCGATCTCATATTGCGGGGCGCGGCTGCCGAGCAGGCAGGACCGCTGGAGGACCAGAAACGTGATTTTCAAAACAACCCGGGAGCGCCTGATGGCGTCTTCCATGATCTGCGGTGTCGCCCTGATGGGCCTCACGTCACAGGCCTACGCTCAAGCGGCAGGGGCCGACGTTGAAGAAGTCGTCGTCACTGGCACGCGCATCACGACGCCGGGCCTGCAGTCGGCCAGCCCGATCACCTCGATCGGCGCCGAAGAAATCAAGCTTCAGCAGACCTCGGAAGTCGAGCAGATCATCCGCTTCCTGCCGTCGTCGGTTCCCGGCGACAACCCGGCCCGTAACAACGGCACCGGCGGCGCGACCACGGTTGACCTGCGAGGCCTGGGCCCGCAGCGCAACCTGATCATGATCGACGGCAAGCGTATCACGCCCTACAGCGAGCTGGGCCGCGTTGACGTTTCGACCATCCCGACCGCGCTGATCGAGCGCGTGGATGTGATCACCGGCGGTGCCTCGGCGGTGTACGGTTCGGACGCCATCTCGGGCGTGGTGAACTTCATCTTCAAGAAGAACTTCGAAGGCGTTGAGCTCGACACGGGCTACAGCCAGACGGGTGACAAGGATGGCGCGACCTATCGTGCCGCTCTGACCTTCGGCGCCAGCGCGCCGGACGGCAAGGGCAATGTCGCCGTCAGCCTGGGCTATTCCAAGCGCGAGCCGGTTCTGCTGGGTGATCGCGCCTCCGGCCAGGTCGGCATCGTGACCCTGACCGGCGGTGGCCTGGGCGTCACGGCGCCGCCGTCGCCCACCAACTGCGGTGGTCCGGGCTCCGTGCCCACCACCTTCGGCGGGTCCTCAACCACCGTTCCCAGCCGTATCGCGCTCACGGGTGTGCCCGCCGCGACCGGCGCCTTCCAGGTGCGTGACGACCGTACGTTCGGTCCGAACTGCTCGGTCTTCAACTTTAACCCCTTCAACTACTATCAGACCGGCGGCGAGCGTTTCAGCGCCACGGGCGTCGGTCACTATGAGCTGACGGACAACATCGAAGCCTATGCACGGACGATGTTCACCAAGACCAACGTGCGCTCGCAGATCGCTCCTTCGGGCATCTTCGGCAACTCGTTCTTCGTGCCGCTGGCCAACCCCTTCCTCTCGGCCTCGCAGCGTACCACCCTGATTACGGCAGCGAACAATGCGCGTATCGCCGGCACGCTGACCGCCGCGAACTTCCGCGACATCAACGCCAACGGCGTGATCGATGTCGCCGACGACCTGAACCTGGTCGTGCGTCGCCGGACCGGTGAATTGGGCCCGCGCTCCTCGACCTACGAGACCAACTACTACCAGCTGGTGTTCGGTCTGCGCGGTGAGAACCCGTTCGGCTTGGAAGACTGGAGCTGGGATGCGTCGGCCCAGCGTGGTGAATCCAGCCGTACGGAAGTGCGCGCCGGCTACACGAACGTGACCAACTTCGGCAACGCTCTGAACGCCGTTAACCCCACCACCTGCCGCGTCGGCGGTTCGGCCTGCGTCCCGATCGACATCTTCGGCCCGTTCGGAGCCATCACCCCGGCGGCCGCCGCCTATTCCAGCGCCACCGGCATTCTGAAGAACAACTACGTGCAGCAACTGGCCACGGCCAGCATCGGTGGCCCGATCAACGCGATCAAGAGCCCGCTGGCCGCCATTCCGTTGGCGATCAGCGTTGGCACCGAGTACCGCGAGGAATTCGGCGAGTCGGTTCCGGACGAATGCCTGAAGCTGGCCCCGGCCAGCTGCCTGGGCGGTGCCGGCGGCAACCAGCTGCCCATCGCGGGTGGCTACAGCGTCAAGGAATTCTTCGGCGAAGGCATTCTGCAGCTCGCGGCCGACCAGACCTGGGCCAAGTCGCTGGAACTCGAGTTCGGCTATCGCTACGCCGACTATGATCCCACCGGCGTCAACAAGACCTGGAAGTACGGCCTGAACTGGCAGCCGATTGACGGCCTCCGCTTCCGTGCCATGCAACAGCGCGTGGCCCGTGCGCCGAACGTCTCGGAACTGGCCTCGCCGGTCACCAGTGCTCTGCGCAACGCCACCACGGATCCGTGCTCGGTCAACGCCAATGGCACGCCCCGGGTGGTCTCAGCTCAACTTCGTGCGCTCTGCATCCAGACCGGCCAGACCAACGCCCAGGTCGGTACGATCCAGGACATCACAGCCGGTCAGGTGAACACCTTCGAAGGCACCAACCTGGCGCGTCTCCCCGAGCCTGAGCGGGCCGACACAACCACCGTCGGCGTCGTGTGGCAGCCGAACTTCATCCCGGCGCTGCGCAATCTGTCGGTCTCGCTCGACTACTACAAGATCGACATCACCGGTACGATTGGCCTGTTCAACGCCCAGGAAATTCTCGACCTCTGCTACAACACCAGCGATGCGGCCGCCTGCAGCCAGATCATTCGTGTCAACGGCGACATCGCCTCTCCGGCCTCGGGCATCAATCTCTTCACGACAAACCTGAAGAGCTCGGAAGCCTCGGGCCTCGAAAGTTCGGTGGCCTTCGGTGTCGACATGACCACCTTCGGTCTTGACGAAAAGTGGGGCAGCCTGGCCTTCCAGTGGACGGGTAACTACTACCTGACCAACGAAAGCCAGAGCAGCAGCACGACGCCGGTGAACGATTGCAACGGCTACTACAGCACCTCCTGCGTCGTGACCCACAAGTTCCGCTTCACCCAGCGCACCAGCTGGTCGGTCGGTGACCTGCAGCTGTCCTACCTGTGGCGCTATGTGGATGCGGTTTCGGCGCAGCCTTCGCAGCGGGCCGCCTACTTCGCGCAATTCGCGAAGATCAAGGCCTACAGCTGGTTCGACCTGTCGGCGAGCTACGCGATCAACGACACCGTCAAGGTGAGCGCTGCCGTGGCCAACGTCTTCAACAAGGGCGCGCCGATCGTGGGTAACGAAGCCGGTACGACCTCGACCAACAGCGGCAACACCTTCCCGGGTGACTATGACACCCTGGGCCGCGTGTTCTCGTTCGGTCTGAACCTGCGCTTCTGATCTTTAGAAGCTGATTGAACTGGGAAGCGGCGGGCGAGAGCCCGCCGTTTTCTTTTTGTCCGGAGCTTGGTAACGCCAAGGCTTCGCGCCCTTGGATACCCGCCACATGACCGATCAGGTAAACGCCCTCGTCCAGGCCGCCGGCCAGGCCGCCAACGCCGGTCGATGGGACGAGGCCGAGCGTCTCTGGGGCCAGGTCCGGACGCTGCAACCGGAAAACCCGCAGGCGCTCTATAGCCTGGGCGTCCACGCCTTTCAGCGCGGCGATCTGGCAGGGGCAATCGAGCACCTGCGCGCCGCGCACCTGGCCGCGCCCGACGATCCGTTGATCCTGATGACCGCCAGTGTCGTCCAGCGCGAGCAGGGCGATACCGAGAACGAATGGCTGACCATCAACGACTGTCTGGCGGTGGATCCCTATTACTTGCCGGGCCTGCTGACCAAGGCGGGGTATCTGGAACGTCACGGCCAGACCCGCCCGGCCGCCAACGTCTATCGCGACGCGCTGAAGATCGCCCCGCCTGAAGCCCACTGGCCCGACGCCCTGCGTCCACAACTGCAGCACGCCCGCGCATGCGTCGCCGACTACACCGACGCCTTCGCCACTTATCTTGAGGCAACCCTGGCCGGGCCCCGCGCCGCGCTCGACGTCGCCGCCGCCGGCCGCTGGGCCGAAGCCGCTGCCATCATGACCGGCCGCGTCCAGGCCTATCGCTCCGAGGCCAACCAGCTGGCGATCCCGCGCCTGCCCGCCATCCCGTTCTTCGACCGCGCCGATTTCGCCTGGGTCAAAGACCTGGAGGCTGCGACTCCGGCCATTCGCGAGGAACTGCGCGCCGTCCAGCAGACCTCGCAGGCAGAGTTCTCGCCCTACATCGCCTACAATCGGGGTGAGCCGGTGAACCAATGGGTGGATCTCAATCACTCCGACCGGTGGAGCACCTATCCCTTGTGGCGCGGCGGCGACCGGGTAGCCGAGAACCTGGCCAGGTGTCCGCGCACGGCTGCCGCCCTCGACGGCGTGGGCATGGCCCGGATCGGCGCGCTCTGCCCCAATGCCATGTTCTCGGTGCTGGCCCCCCACACGCAGATCCCGCCCCACCATGGCGAGACCAATGCGCGGCTGGTCGTTCACCTGCCGCTGATCGTGCCGCCGAACTGCACCTATCGCGTCGGGTTCGAACACCGCACCTGGACCGAGGGCGAGGTGCTGATCTTTGACGACACCATTGAACACGAGGCCCGCAACGACAGCGATGACCCGCGCACTGTGCTGATCTTCGACGTCTGGAACCCGCTGTTGTCCCTGGCCGAACGGGACATGGTGCAGGCCATGACCAAGGCCGCTCGCGACTTCAACAGCGCGCCGTGAGCCTGAACCGGCGACAAGCCGCCACGGCTATCGGTGCCGGGCTCTTGCTGCCCGCGCACGCGCTTGCCCGCCCGAAACGGGAACCCAAGGTGCTGGTCAATCTGGCCGACATGCAGCCGGCCGATCCCAGCCTGGAGCAGGTTACCGCCGACCGCGACAATGCCCACCGCGTCACGGCGCCGGTGATGTTGAACGGCAGGGGCCCCTTCGAATTTGTGGTCGATACCGGGGCAAACCGCACTGTTGTGTCGACCGAGCTGGCGACCGAGCTGGGCCTGCCACTGTCGGGCACAGCCGAGGTACACGGCATCGCAGGGATAGAGCCATCCCCTATGGCCCTGCTGGACCGTCTGGCGGTGGGTCGCATCGAGACGCTACGCCTGAAGACACCCCTGTTGGCCCGCAGCCGGCTGGGCGCCGACGGCCTGCTGGGCGTAGACATCCTGCGCAATCGGCGGCTCGCGATCGACTTTCGCCGCAATACCATCACCATCTATCGCGCCAACGCCGCGACACTTGGGCTCACACTCGGAGCCCGTGACAGCCGGATCGACCAGTCTGGCCACTCCTTTGATGGAACCGACTATACCGTCGTGCCGGCGCGCATGCGCTTTGGACAGCTGATCGTGGTGGACGCCGATATGGGCGGAATTCCGGTCGTTGCTTTCCTGGATTCCGGGTCGCAGAACACGGTGGGCAACCTGCAACTCTATAACAAGCTGAAAGCCCTACCCGAGTTGCTATCCGCGCGCCCGCTGAATGTCGTGTTGACCAGCGCCACCGGCCAGACGGCCAACGGCGAGCTGTCCACGGTGCCGACCCTGCGGCTCGGGGGGCTTGGGATCGCCGACCTGTCGGCGGTGTTCGCCGATCTGCATATCTTCAAACTCTGGGACCTGGCTGACCGGCCCGCGATCCTGATCGGCATCGACGTCATGCGCCACTTCGAGGCCATCGAACTGGACTACGGCCTGCGACGCGTCCTGCTGCGAACGCCGCCCGGGGCGCTGAAGCGGGTAAGGTGACTCTACCGGAGTGGCGTCGGCGCGAGCACCATGCCGCCGCCCTGGCTGCGAAGCCGGGATTCAGCCAGCTTGTCGAGGATGCTCTGCGAGCGCGGATCGCCGAACACCCAGGCGGCCGCCGCCAGGGTCCGCGCCGACATCGCCGACACGCCCAGGGCGTGCTGCAGAGCCTCAAACGTGCCCTCGCTGGGCGTCATCCGGCGCAGCTGGATCTCGCCTTTCAGGCCGGCCAGTGACTTCGCCTTGTCCACCGCCTGGTAGAAGCCGCCCAGTTCGTCCACCAGTCCCAGGGACCTCGCCTGTGCGCCGGTCCAGACGCGGCCCTTGGCGATCTCGCGGACCCGTTCCACCGGCAGCTTCCGGCCAGCAGCGACACGGGCCACGAAGTTCCCGTAGATGCGGTCCATCCAGCCTGAGAACGAGGCACGCTGGCTGGCTGTGAAAGGCTGACCCATGCCGAACGCCCCGGCATAGTCGCCGCCGACGCCCGTCTGGCGCACATCGACACCAAAGCGTTCCAGCGCTGGACCCACGGCAAACTTGCCACCAAATACCCCGATCGAGCCTGTGAGCGTGGTCGGCTGGGCCACAATCGCTGAAGCTTCTGACGCGATCCAGTAGCCGCCGGACGCGCCATAGCTGCCCATCGACACCACCACGGGCTTCTTCGCCGCCTTGGCCGCCCGGATCGCGTCGAGGATCTGTTCCGAGGCGGTGTCCGACCCGCCGGGAGAGTTGAGCCGTAGCACAATGGCCTTGACGGCGTCCGTTCGGGCCGCCGTCAGGATCGCTTTGGCCAGATCGTCGGAATAGATGCTGGAGCCGCCGGTAAAGGGGTTCGAGCCCTGATCTCGTCCTGTGATGATGGCGCCCTCGGCCTCGATCACGGCGATCGTCGGCCCGGTCTTGCCGCGGTTGTCACCCTGGCTGTCGGCATAGTCATCGAAGTCAATCGTGTGCGCGCCGTCACCCGCCTTGGTGAGCATCGCCTGCTCGGCTTCACGCACCTGGCCCAGTTTGTCGATCAGCTTCAGCTTCAGCGCGTCTTCGGCCACATAGGGCCCGGCCTCGAGCGCGGTCCGCAGGGTGGCCGGATCCGTCTTGCGATCAGCGGCAGCGAAGCCGAGGTTTGACCCATAGACCGACCCCATCCACGACAGGGTCGATTGCTTGTGAGCCGCCGTATAGTCGCTGAACAGGTAGCCGTTGACGGCGTTCTTATACTCGTAGCGCTGCTCGTACTGCGGGACGACGCCGTATTTGTCGAAGAACCGCTTGAAGAACAGGTCCTCGGTCGCCGCACCGGTCACCTGCAGCGAGGCTCCCGGTTGCATCCAGAACTGGTCGGAGGCGGCACCCAGCATGTAGGTGGTGGTGACGATGCCCGCAGGGTAGATGCCCTGGCTGTGGGCATAGACCGGTTTGCCCGCCGCGCGGAACTGCTTGAACGCCAGCCGGATCTCGTCGGCCATGCCGGGTTCGATGCCGCCCTCCGGCAGGCGGACGAACAGGCCCTTGACCCGCCCGTCGGTCTCGGCGCGCCGCAGGGTCGAGATGATCGACATCACCGATGCAGAATTACGGCCCAGGCCGAACAGAGGATTGTGCGGGGCCTGATCGGTCAAGGGATCGCGTAGATCAAGGGTCAGCACGGACCTGGCGGGAACCGGCGCGCTGGCCGTGGCCGACAGGGCCATGCTGATCAAAACAAACGGAACGCCGACCAGGAAAATCAGCAGACCAGCAAAGACGCCGGCGGCGGTGATCAGAAACTGTTTCATGCGTCGGGTCGCGTGCTATCCGCCAAGACTGTCAGCGGCGTCTCGCATACATTCCGGCGTCGGCAAAGCCGCCAGAAACCGGCATAGAGCGTCTTTGCAAGGAGCACCGGCATGGTCGACATTTCGGACATCATCGACCCCGAGGATGAGGGGCAGGACGAGGGCGGCGAGGCCGACGACCTGATCGCGCTGCGGGCCTGTCTGCAGGCGCTGGCCGACGCCATCGCCAGCACCAATCTGGCAGTGATCAGCGGCAATCAGGGCGATATCGCAGGCGCGACCGGTCGGGTACAGGCCTCGGTGGGGGCGCTCAAACGGTTTCATGAGGCCTTCGAGGTGCTCAAGGCCGTTGAAGATGAGACTGAGGAAGACGAGGACGAATAGGCCTTGGGAACTCCTGCGACCTGATTGAGACGCGCCCAACTCCGGCGATGCGACAGGGTCCCCGCGTGGGACGGTCCGACGGACGGCAGGGCCAATGTCCACCGTTGTTCTGCGGCGTCCGCTTCGCGCCAGCAGGCCTGGGTCAGGGTCAGCAGGTCCGCCGAAGACGCCTTGCACGCCAGGGCCGCGTCGATCCGGGTCCGGAAGCTGGCCTCAAGAACATCGCGTTCCGCTGTGAAGCCTGCCAGCCCGGCGTCGAAGTCGCCGAGCAGACCGCGATGCAGGGTTTCATGTCGCCACCACAGCGTCTCCGGATCGTATCGGTCATCTGGCATCGGCCCTTGATCCGGCAGACCGGCCTCGAGGATCACCGGCTTGAACACGCCGGTGCAGGGGGCCGAGGTGCCCGTGACCCAATGGACGGCCCGGGTCCCGTGAAACTCGCTGACCAGGGAGGCGACAGACTGGCTGCGGCGCGGGCCCTCAGCGGCATGCATACACAGTGTCCGGTCGCGCGTGTTGGCCGGGCTCCAGTCCGGCGCGTCGCCGTGATCGCGCAGGATAGCCAACATGTCCGCCGTCGTCAGGCCCGGCGCGGTTCGATCCAGCAACGACTGGCCGCGCGCGCATCGCCCGCGGCCATGGCTGATCTGATCACGGCGTTCGTCGATCAGATGAGACGCAACGTCAAATCGCCCACTACGGTCCAACCAGCCTTCTGACCGGGCGTGCGCCGCAAGGTCAGGACTGACGGCATCGGCGTCTCGACCGATGGAATAGGCGTTGGAGAGTGCGCGATGCGAGCGCACCCGCTTGACGGCCCACCATCGTCCTGCGGTCTCCAGCACATAGGCCTCGGCAGGATCGGCGATGATGAAGCCGTTGTTGTAGTAGAACCGCCCCAGGTGCCCACAGTCGCCGCCCTGGCCGTGCCGTTCCAGCAGCGCGATGATTACGTCGACTGCGTGTTTCGCGCTCGTCGCCCGCTCCAGCGCCAGCCGCACCATGTC
>JANNFM010000049.1:0-3448 GCA_031379795.1 Alphaproteobacteria bacterium | reverse complement strand
TCGCCACGCCGAAAGCCGCCAGCTTCTTGAGGGCTTGCTCCTTGGTGTCCGGCCCCATCCACGCGAGGTTCTCGATCCGGCCGCGCATGGCGTCGCGGATGTCGGTGACCAGCGCCATGGCCTTGGCTTTGGTCTCGGGCGGGAAGTAGCGGGCGACATAGACCTTGCCGACAGACTCGCCCAGCGCGCCGTCCATCCAGCGTGCGGCCCGCTTCCAGCGCGGCACCAGTTCCTTCTGACCGCCCAGTTCCTTGCCCTGGAATTCGAACCGCGCGTCGACGAACCGCTTCGAGAGGTAGGGCGCTACGCCATTGACCAACTGATAGGCCTGCCAGGCTTTCAAAGTATCCACCGATGTGGTCGCGTAGATCGCGGTGATCCTGGGGATGGCCGGTTTGGTCGAGACGATGATCTTGTTTGACGCGGGCAGATTCGCGGCGGCCAGATAACCCTTCCAGTCGAAGTCCGGCGTGTAGGCCGCCAGTTCTGCAGGCGTCATGGGGTTGTAGGCTTTTTCCCGGTCGCGCTGTTCGACGCGGCTCAGGCTGGCCTCGGCCATGCGGGTCTCGAACGCGACGATGGCTTTTGCGTTTTCGGCGGGCTTGTCCCAGCCGATCATGGTCAACACCCTGGCGACGTAAACCTCGTACTTCGCCTTTTTGTCGGCAAAGCTGGCCTGCAGATAGTAGTCGCGGTCCGGCAAGCCCAGGCCGTCATTGTACGCATAGAGGACGTAGCGGTCGGGTGCCTTGGGGTCGATGGAGATCACCACCGGCAGGATCGAGGTGAAGCCGGTGGTGTTGGACTTCGCCATCAGGGCGGTGAAGTCGGCCCTGGTCCTGACCTTGCGGATCATCGCCAGGTCCGGCGCAATTGGCTTTGCGTCCAGCGCCTCGGTGCGGGCCTCGTCCATGAAGGCGGCGTAGGCGGCACTGATCTTGCCGGCGTCGGGGTGGTCCAGCTTGCCGGCGGCGGCGTCTTCAAGGATGGCGTGGACGCGCGCTTCCGACAGCGCCTGCAGCTTGTCGCCAGGACCATAGCGCACACGGTCGGCGGGGATTTCTGTTTGCTCCGCCCATTTGCCGTTGGCGAATTTGTAGAAGTCGTCGCCAGGCTTCACCGAGCGATCCATGCCCGAGAGGTCAAAGCCCCAGGTTCCGTACTTTGGCGATGCCAGGGCGTCTGCGGCCATCGGACCGGCGGGGGTCACGGCACCGGGCTGGGCCTGGGCGGTGCCAAATGACAGTGCCAGCAGCGCGGCGGCGCTGGTCGCCAGCAGGCGATTGCGGAACGTCTGGACCATGGGGGTGTTCTCTCTCGGGGCAGGCTGTCTGGATATCTGCGGCCTTGCCTTGAAATAGGACGAAACTGCGGCGAGGCGAACACGGGTAACATTACAACTTTGTCAGGCTTGACCCCGCCGCCCGTGGCGGTGATGAGTCCGGTCGCATGGGAGTTGAACATGGTCCGTTTCGCCGCCGCAGCCTTTCTCGCCCTGGCGCTGGCCCTGCCGGCCGTCGCGGCCCAGCCGCCGCGCGTCAGCATCAGCGACTATGGCCAGCTGAAGACCCCCTTGCCCTATCCCTATGACGAGGCCGCCGACGCCTCGGCCCAGACGAACAAGGCCCTGGCGAAGGCCAAGGCGGGCAAGAAGCTGTTGCTGATCAAGATGGGTGGCAACTGGTGCGGCGACTGCCGGATCCTGCAGGCGACCATGGACCTGCCCGAGATGAAGGCCTTCCTGAACCGCCATTACGAGATGATCAGCATCGATGTCGGGCGGATGGACAAGAACCTGCAGGTCCCCGCCCGCTTCGGCGTGAAGGACAAGCTGGAAGGCGTGCCGGCCATTCTGATCGTTGACCCGGCCAGCGGCAAACAGCTGGTCGCGCGCGCCGACGTCGCCGCCCTGGCCGACGCCCGCCACATGAGCCCCCAGGCGCTGGCCAACTGGCTGGCGAAATATACGCGATAGGGGCCGCCTGGCTCCCCGGGAGAACACGCATGGCCGATGATCAGAAGCTGGGTGCTGTTTCGGCATTGCATTGGGGCGTCAAGCAGAGCTTCCGGGGGTACGTGGCGATGATGGGCGGCGTAACCGAGGTCGATGGCGGCGTTGAAGTTGCGGCCGATGGCGGTTTTACCTTCATTGCCGCTCCGGACAGCGACCTGCGCCTTGGCCACGACGGCGTGCTGACCGGGCAGGGCCGGTTTCTGGGTAGCGTGCGCTTCGAGGCACACGGCGGGATGCTCAAGGTGTTCCTGGCGGACCCGGCGCTGGAAATCAACGGAACCACGGCCTCCCTGAGCGTCGCCGACAGTGCGGCACGAACCCGTCGCGTCGAGATCGCCCGTCTTGACCTGTCGGCGTTGGTTTCCGGCGAGGACGGCGAGCGGGTGATCCCCACGTCCCTGTCGATAGACGGGAGTTTCCTGCTGGGCGACCACTACCCGCCGACGACGGTACTGGACCCGGTTCGGCTGACCTGGCCAGCGGCCTAGCCCCATGGCGCCAGACGATCTTCTGGATCAATGGCACCGTGACGCTGCTGCGCCTTTCGAGGGCTGGGACTTTTCGTATCTTAACGGTCGGATGATCGAGGCGGAGCCGTCGTGGAACTATCTGGCTTCCGCCAGAACGGCCGTCGGCAAAGCGCATGATATTCTTGATGTCGCCACCGGCGGCGGCGAGATTTTCGCCTCGCTGGCACCGTTTCCCGGACGCGCCACCGCCGTTGAGGGCTATGCGCCGAATGTCGCCGTAGCCCGGGCGCGTTTGAACCCGCTGGGCGTGTCCGTGTTTCGAGGCAGCACCCGCACCGGCATGCCGTTTGTGAACGACGCGTTCGATCTGGTGCTCAACCGCCACGGTGGATTCCGGCCTGCGGAGATGCACCGCATCCTCAAACCCGGGGGCGTGTTTCTCACTCAGCAGGTCGGCGGCGACAATCTGTTTGATCTGGTCGCTGAGTTCGGGGCCAAGCTTGTCCGGCCGGAGAACACGCTGGCGCAGGTGCGCGAGGGACTTGTCGCTCTGGGTTTCGAGATAAGAGATGGTCGGGAGTGGCGCGGCCCGGTCGAATTCTTCGATGTCGGGGCCCTGGTCTACTTTCTAAAGGCCATCCCGTGGGTGGTGGAGGGTTTTGACGTTGATCGTCATCTCGAAATATTGCGGTCGTTTCAGGCGCGGATAAGCCAGGGTCAGCCACTGCGGTTCACCTATACGCGCTTCCTGATCGATGCTTTGAAGCCGTAGGCGCGGCTCGGCGACATCGGGCTTGACATCGTTCGCTGATGTTCTATCTTTGTTCTCATGCAGGCGACCCAACCCCTTCATGACGCGCCGCGCCTTCGGATGGTCGAGGCGATGACGGTCTGCGCCTTTGAGCTGGGCACGGCGGCGGCAGAGAGTGCCAAGACCGCCGGGGACGACTTTGGCCGGTTCCTG
>JANNFM010000024.1:0-2331 GCA_031379795.1 Alphaproteobacteria bacterium | reverse complement strand
CCCACATTGGCGGCGGTAAAGCCCGCGACCACGGCGTCGACCCCGGCGTTCTGCAGCACGCTGGTCAGCCAGGCCGCATCGACCGCCCCGGGGCGACGGATATCGGGGATCATACGGGCATCTGGTGGACATAGACCTCGTTCAGCGTGATCCGGTCACCCTTCAGGATCACCAGATCAAAGCCGCGCAGACGCCCAGCCGAACCGCCCGGCCCCATCGCAGCATACCATCGCCCGCAGAATCCGCCGTCGATGGCCCAGGTTTCTTCCGGCGTGTAGATCGTCGGCGGCATGGCGGCGAACAGGCCGGTGAGATAGGTGGCCAACGCCGCATGCCCGGTCAGGCCCGCCGCAGTCTGGGCGTCCTTGTAGACGCAGTCCTCGGCATAGAACCCCAGCAATCCCGGCACGTCCTTGTCCGACCAGGCCTTCAGCCAACGGGCGTTGTAGTCGACGATATCGATCATGCCAGCTGCTCCAGAACCCGCGCGCGGTGGGCTTCGGTGAAAACGTCGGGCGGCAGGGCTTCAGGCCCGGCCATGGCAGCCATGGCGTGCGCCTTCAGGCTGGGGTCGGCGGCCCCTCGGGTGTGATAGCTGTTGCGCTGTGCGCGGCCCGCCTCGCCGAATTCCATGTCGATGGCCGATGTCAGGCTGGCGGCAAACCGCAACCGGCGCATCCGCTCGGCGCGTTCCTCGGCATAGGCCGCGAACGCCGTAACCGACCAGTCGTCTCCGGCCTTGAGGATCTCGCTGACGATGCGCACGTCGCGATAGGTGATCGACAGGCCCTGGCCGATGATCGGGTCGTTCCAGCCCGCCGCGTCCCCAATCAGCACCACGCCCTCGGAAAACGGCTGATCGGTCCAGCTGTCGGCGTTCAGATAGCTGAACAAGGGTCCCGCCGGGCGACCGGCGACCAGATGCCGGTTCTCAGGGCTGCAATGAACCGCAAAGGCATCCAGGAAACGGCGGGGCCCCTCGGGGCCGGTGAACCGACGCGCCTCGTCCAGCGCATAACCGCCATAGACCCGCACCCGACCGTCACCCTGCGGGAACGCCAGAAAGCCGAAGTCGCCCTCGGTGCCAATGGCCTGCAGATCCTCTGACCAGCCCTTGACGTCTTCTACCAGCAGGCCGGCAAACCAGTGATGGGGCTTGTCCTGGTGTAGGGTGATGTCGGCAGCCTCGCGAACCATGGAGGTGCGGCCATCGGCACCGACGACCAGGCGGGCGGTTGCTGTGCGCATCTGGCCATTATGTTCGAAGGTCACGCTGGGGGCTGCACCGACCGTGACGGCTTCCACTCTGACTCCACGCAAGGCTTTGGCTCCTGCGGCTGTGGCGGCATCGAACAGCGCCTGGCAGTGCTTGGGATGGCCAAGACACAGGGGCCCGGCAATCCCCGGACGAAAGATGCCCAACGGCAGCGCCTGGGCATCCGCTGCCGCAGGTTCAACATCTTCGTCGTAAGACACATGGCGGGTCAGGTGATGCCCGCCGACCGACATCAACAGATCATACAGGCCCACCTGCTGCACCTCGGCCACACCCCAGGGGGCGATCCACTCACCGCGCACCCGATCCTCGTACACCTTCGACTGTTCCAGCAACAACACCGAACGCCCGGCCGCGGCCATCACCTGGGCAAGCCCCGAGCCGCCAATGCCGCCGCCTACGATGATGAGATCATAGTCTGCCATGTGGTCCGCCCTCGACTGACCCTCTGACGGGGTTCGACATCAAAGGACCACGCCGCCGCTGCGTCACACAAGACCAATCGTCGCTCAAGGGGTCTGGTAAATCCGGTAGATCGGGCCGGTCCGGGTCTGCTCACCGACGCCCACCGCAATCACATCGTTCAGCCAGCGATAGCGGTCGTGACCGCACTCAAACCGGGCGGAAATCGCCAGCGAGTACTCCGAAGGCTCCAGCATTTCGCCCTTCTGGAACCGCGCCATCACCTTGGGCACAGCCAGAAACCGGCCCTGATAGGTCAGGTAGATCAGCGCCTTGTCACCGGCGTCGATCGTCAGTCGGACATCAATGGCCATGACCCCATCCGAACGGTTGGCGAACCAGTCGGCCCCGCCCAACACCGTGCCGGACAGACGCTCCCCCTCGGCCCGACCGCCGGTGACGGTGGCGACCCCGCGCTGCCCGACCGGCGTCGCGCCGATCCGCTGGATGCCGCGAAAGTCGACATCGAGGGTCAGGGTGGTCAGATGTCGTAACAGCAAGGTATCCATTGCCGCAGGCCTAGCACGGCCTCAAAATGTCGCAAGATCAGGGTGGGGGAAACGTCATGGACATCATCGCAGGCAGACCCGGAC
>JANNFM010000454.1:0-3788 GCA_031379795.1 Alphaproteobacteria bacterium | reverse complement strand
GGAGGGGGCGCTGCCGCAATTACCAACCGATCAACGTCACACCTCCTTTTCACCTTTTCAAGACCAATCAGGCACCCGCTGCCCCGACATGGCGCGCCAGCTTTTCGAGCGTCTGGTAGCCGTACTCGACCGCACCGAAGTCGATGCCCGTATCGCGCTGTGTTTTGGTTGGGTGCAGCTGTCGCAGCGTGATCACGGTCTTGCCATCACTCTGTTCGTCAAAGGTGAGGGTTGTCCGGAAGCGCCCGGGATCGTCATCGATATCCGCGCCGTGATCGAACTCGATCAGGGTCGGTCGTTCTATACGCAGAAATTGCATCCGGCTGGGCCAGCGTTGACCATCAGGTGCGACCATCTCGAAACGCCACAAACCGCCGATACTGATGTCGATCTCCGTCGTTTCGATTTCGAACCCGGCCGGTCCAAACCAGTTCGGCAGATGCTTCGGGTCAGTCCAGGCCGAGAACACGAGGTCGCGCCGTGCATCGATTACCCGCGAGAGCACGATTTCGCGATCAAGCGCCCATTGCGAAAGCGCGGCGTTGTTGGACGCGGTCATGATGAACTCCATTGATCGGGTTGGGCTATTTTTCGACTGTCTTCACATAGGCCTCGAGGCGATCCAGGCGCGCCTCCCAGGCCGCGATGCGCGGGACGTCTGTCGTTGGCTCTGCACCTCTGATCGTGGTTGCGAATGCGGAGCACCGCTTTGTGGTCGCTGAACAGTTGCGCGATCTTGGCTTGACGGGTGCGACGATCCTGCTGGAGCCGGTAGCACGCAATACAGCTCCGGCCATTGTCGCGGCGGCCTTGGTTGCATTGAGCCGCGACCCAGGCGCAGTGCTTCTTGTCATGCCTGCCGATCATCATCTTCCTGACACGGTAGCATTTCAGGCGGCGGTGGCCGGAGGCCTCACTGCGGCCAGGCTCGGTGCCTTCGTCATCTTCGGAACTGAAGCCCTGCGGGCTGCCGAGGGCTACGGCTATTTGCGCTTGACTTCGGAGCGGGTCGGGCAGGCGCGAAAGGTAGGGGACTTCGTCGAGAAGCCCGATCTTGCGACGGCCCGGCGACTCTTTGCTGCCCAGGCCTACTACTGGAACTGCGGCATCTTCCTGCTCCCGGCCCGACGCCTGCTGGACGAGCTGCGAGCTCACGAACCCGCCGTTGTCGCGGCCGTCGAGGCGGCTGTTCTGGGAGCCAGGCAGGATCTGGACTTCCTGCGGCTGGACGGCGCATCCTTTGCGCAAAGCCCCTCGATCTCGATTGATCACGCGCTGATGGAGCGGACTGGCAATTTGGCCGGCGTTGTCGCCAACTATGAGTGGGCCGATCTAGGGACTTGGTCGTCCCTGTGGGAGGCGGAGCCGAAGGACGCTTCGGGTAATGTCCTGCATGGCGAGGTCGTTTCCGAGGGCGCACACAACTCATACCTCCGGAGCGACGGACCTCTGCTCGCCGCCATCGGTGTCAAGGACCTGATCGTAGTCGTGACGCCGGACGCTGTCCTCGTAGCTCCGCGCAGCGCCGACCAGCAGGTAAAAGAGCTGGTCGAACGGCTCAAGGCAGAAGGGCATTCGGCGGCCACCCTTAGTCGCCGCAACCATCGTCCCTGGGGTTGGTACGAAACCATCGACGAAGGCACCGCCTTTCAGGTCAAGCACCTCATGGTTCGACCTATGGGGCGACTATCCCTCCAGCAACATACCAAGCGAGCGGAGCATTGGGTCGTGATCGCCGGCACCGCCCATGTTGAGCTCGATGGAATTGAGAAACCCCTTGCAGCCAATGAGTCGATCTACATCCCGGTTGGAGCCGCCCATCGCCTCAGCAATCGCGGCTTGACCCCCTTGCACGTCGTCGAGGTGCAGACTGGAACCTACTTTGGCGAGGACGACATTGTGCGCCTGGACGACGAATATGGGCGAGAAATTCCCGAGTTCTGACCCGAATTGAAGCCGATAGGGGGTGGTGTCAGTCCAATGGTAACTCGTTTCCAGTTTGACCCACGTGGCCCAACCCTCGCCTGGTCTCAAACCATGACAGCGAGCAACTCGGCCAGGGTCGCTGAGCGCCGTTTGCGGAGAAGGTCCCTGCTGATCAGGGTGGCGTTCCATCCGTTCGATTTGCACTTGCGCGCAATGTCCGCTTTCCCCCCAATTTGCGGAAGTTCCGGAGTTCCGCTTTCAGGCTTCAACTCGGACCAGGTGTCAGAATCCCTCCACCAGCGAGTTCAGACTTCGAAGGCAACCATCCAGGGTCGAAGGAAACCTGCGCTCCCGCGACTGCCGCCAATCAGCGCGACAGTTCCTTCATCGCCTTTTCGAGGCCATCCAGGGTCAGCGGATACATCCGGTCGTTCACCAGCTGCTTGATGACGCC
Source organism: Alphaproteobacteria bacterium (assembly GCA_031379795.1). Classification (GTDB taxonomy): domain Bacteria; phylum Pseudomonadota; class Alphaproteobacteria; order Caulobacterales; family Caulobacteraceae; genus Phenylobacterium. Next base: position 1,408 of record JANNFM010000454.1, on the reverse strand, counting down.
CACCGAGGGTGTGTAGTCCCAATGCCGCTCGGCCGTCGGGTTCAGCCACACCATGTGCTTGAAGATGCCCGCCACCCGGTCCATCCAGATTGCGCCGGCTTCCTCGTTCCAGTGCTCCACCGAACCGCCCGGATAGGTGATTTCGTAGGGGCTCATGGTCGCGTCGCCCACAAAGATTACTTTGTATTCGTGGGGGAATTTGTGCAGCACATCGATGGTGTTGAGTTTTTCGGCATGACGACGCCGGTTGTCCTTCCATACGCTCTCATAGAGGCAGTTGTGGAAGTAGTAGAACTCCATGTTCTTGAACTCGGAGCGCGCGGCTGAGAACAGCTCCTCGCAGACCTTGATGTGGCTATCCATCGAGCCGCCGATGTCGAAGAAGATCAGCACGCTGATCTTGTTGCGGCGCTCGGCGCGCATCTGGATATCCAGATAGCCCTTCTGGGACGTCCCCTGGATGGTGCCGTTCATGTCCAGTTCGTCGGGATGGCCCTCGCGGACCCACTTGCGCAGGCGGCGCAGCGCCACCTTGATATTGCGGGTGCCCAGTTCGACGCTGTCGTCGAGGTTCTTGTACTCGCGCTTGTCCCAGACCTTGATCGCCTTGCCGTGGCGGCCCTTGTCCTGGCCGATGCGCACACCTTCGGGGTGATAGCCATTGGCACCGAACGGGCTGTCGCCCTGGCCGTTGCGGCCGTTCTTGCCCTTGCCCTCGCCGTCCCCGTCGCCCTCTTCCTCCTGGGCCCGCTTCATCCGCTCGGCCAGCTCTTCCATCAGCTTTTCGAAGCCGCCCATGGCTTCGATCTGGGCCTTTTCCTCGTCGGTCAGGAACTTGTCGGACAGCCGCTTCAGCCATTCGGCCGGCAGGTCAGCGATGAGCCCTTCACCGCTGGTCTTTTCCAGGCCGTTGAATACGTGGGCGAACACCCGGTCGAACCGGTCGATGTTCTTCTCGTCCTTCACCAGGACGGCGCGGGACAGATAGTAGAAATCGTCGACCGAGCGGTCGATGACCTCCTTGTCCATGGCCTCCATGAGGATGAGGTATTCCTTCAGCGTCACGGGCACCTTGGCCTCGCGGAGCTCGGTGAAGAAGCGCATGAACATCGGGTTGGCTCGCGTCGAACGTCTGTTTGAACGTGGCAGGATGGGGCCGAGGCGCTGCGTTGTCCAGTGCATCGGGTTGGGCGCAGGCTGACGAGCGCTGCTTAAGCCACCCTCTAAACTCCGTCATCCCGGCCGGACGCCCGCGAACGCGGGTGGGAGAGCCGGGACCCATATGTGGACGGCCCCCGATTGCAAGGCGTTTGAGAGGGGCAGGATCGTATGCTTGCGTCCATATGTACGACCTGTGAAGTGCGGTGTTCGATTGACCGCCGGCCAAGATGACTTGAGCAGCGCGAGT
>JANNFM010000453.1:0-2647 GCA_031379795.1 Alphaproteobacteria bacterium | reverse complement strand
ACTCGCGCTGCTCAAGTCATCTTGGCCGGCGGTCAATCGAACACCGCACTTCACAGGTCGTACATATGGACGCAAGCATACGATCCTGCCCCTCTCAAACGCCTTGCAATCGGGGGCCGTCCACATATGGGTCCCGGCTCTTCGGCCTGCTGGCGCAGACCTGCGGCCGGGATGACAGAGATTTTTGTAACGTGGTCAACCCGAGGTCGTTGTTTAGCATCACGTTAGCGGTGGTGCCGCCGCAACATCCTCCGACGGCGCGGGAGCCGGCACCGGCGCGGGCGTACCCGCAGGTATGGCCTCTTTCGACACACGCTTCAGGGCCGTCAGCATGAAGCTCTTCCACATCTCGGCCGGGATGGTGCCGCCGCTGACGCGTCCCATGCTGCGGCCGTCATCACGGCCCAGCCAGGCGCAGCTGGCCAGGTTTGCCGTGTAGCCACAGAACCAGGCGTCCTTGTAGTCGGACGTGGTGCCGGTCTTGCCCGCCAGATCATAGCCTGGGATCGCCGCCCGCGTGCCCGTGCCGGACACCATCACGGTGCGCAGCATCCGGTTCAGCTCGCTCAAGGCAGGGTTGGCGATGGCCGGGACCGGCCTGGTCGGCGCGCGCGTGTAGATCACCTGTCCGCCTGAACGGATCCGCTCGATGCCATAGGCCTGGACCCGGTTCCCCCCATTGGCGAACGCCGCATAGGTCTGGGTCAGCTCCAGCGGCGAGACCAGGGTGGTGCCCAGCGCCATGGCGGGATCGGTGTTGACGATAGAGACAATGCCCACCCGCCGCGCGGTGGCCGCCACGGCGGGGCGCCCCACCTCATCGGCCAGCCGCGCCGCCACCGTATTGACGGACTTCGCCAGCGCGGTTTCCAGGGTCATGGGCCCTAGATTTCCCGGCTCGTAATTCTGTGGTGACCAGTTGGCGATGGTGACCGGTTCATCGATAACCGGGGTGTCCGGTGTCTGCCCCGCCTCCAGCGCAGTCAGATAGACCAGCGGCTTCCACGCCGAGCCCGCCTGTCGCCGGGCGGTGACGGCGCGATTGTAGGGCGCGGCGGCATGGCTCGTGCCGCCTACCAGGGCGCGCACACGGCCCTGACCATCAACAGCGACCAGCGCGGCCTGTTGCGAGGTCTGATCCTTGAACCGGCCAACGGCAGCTTTCGCGGCGCTGCCGGCCGAAGTCTCCATCACCGGGTCCAGCGTGGTTTCCACAGTCAGGTCGCGGGTCAGCTTCGGCACCATCTGGCGAACCTGGCCGTCCACCCAGTCCACGAAGTATTGCGAGGGGCCGGTGGGTGCGGTTTTCCAGACTTTGGGCTTCTGGGCGGCGGCCCGGTCGCGCTGATCGGGCGTAATAGCACCGACCTCGACCATGGCGCTGAGCACCAGACCGGCACGTTCCAGACATCGCTCCGGCTGCTCCACCGGATTATAGCCGGTGGGTGATTTCAGCACTCCGGCCAGCATGGCGGCTTCCTTGATCGTCAGCTTCGCCGCCGGCTTGTCGAAGAACCGCTGCGACGCGGCCTCCAGCCCATAGGCCCCGGAGCCCAAATAGACCCGGCTGAGATAGAGCCCCAGGATCTGCGACTTGGAATAGCTCCGCTCGATCTGCACCGCATAGGCCAGTTCCGTGGCCTTGCGCTCCAGGGTGCGTTCCTGGCTGAGGAACAGGTTGCGGGCCAGTTGCTGGGTGATCGTCGAGGCCCCTTGCGTCGCACGCCCCGCGCCGATGCCGGTAACAACGGCCCGCGCAATCCCGCGCGGATCATAGCCGTTGTGCTCATAGAACCGCCGGTCCTCGATGGCCACGAAGGCGGCGGGCACGTGCTTCGGCAGTCTGGCAATGTCGACCGGCGGCGCGTAACGCCCGCCCCGCACCCCGGCCAGACCACCCGTCTTGTCGACGTAGGTGATCTGCGGCTCCCGCTGGATCGCAGGCAGACGCGGCAACTCAAACCCCTGGGTCGAGAGTTGCAAAACAGCAGCAAGAGCGATCAATCACGTCTCCCGGGACCACGCGCCCTCGAGCGGATCCGATGGGACCTATGTGTCGCGGGTTGGGGATTGGGCCAAGATAATTCGCGGTAATCTTGGGCATTGATCTGTCGCCTCAGCAGTCATAGATCGCAGTCCGCCGCCGCGAAGCACTACCGCCGTTCGGCGAGTCCAGCCATGATCGCTTCATGAGGTTCGGATCAATTCATCTGCGGTTTATCGCGAGCGCGGCTGCCGCAGTCATCCTCGTGCCCGTGGTCGGTCAGTGGTTCATCGAGTACGCAGAGGAATTGGGACTATACGAACACCCAGTAGAGCGCACGCGCACGGTGATCTCCGCGCTGGTCGGTGCTGCCTGGTTCAATTGGCTTGGCGGTGGTGTCCTCGGCATCGCTGCCGGCGTATGGCTCGACGCTATGGTCCGCCGCAGCGAAGTGACATTGCAGGCGTCCGGCGCTGAATTGCCGATAGCTCTGGTGACCGACGACATTGGTCGCTCGGTGAACTTAGAGTCTGACTCATAACTCTGTGAGTGGATTTCAGGGTCTGACGAGTCGGCGTGTGAGGCGTCGGATGTGGGCGATATAGACCCATGCGACAGCGCTCTCGACGGTGGCCTCGAAGTCCTTGGCGAGGCGTCGGCATC
>JANNFM010000620.1:0-11833 GCA_031379795.1 Alphaproteobacteria bacterium | reverse complement strand
ACGCCGTCCGTGGTGACGAACTTAACAGGCCGCGGTCCGCCAAGGGTGACGGCCGGTGCGGCGGGGTCCGTCTTCTGGATCATCGACTCGACCTTGAAGCCGGTGGTGTCGACGTTCGCGATGTTGTTCGCGATGATGTCCATTTCCCGACGGAGCACCATCTGGCGGGAGAGTCCGACAAAGAGCGCGTTGTCCATAAGTGGCCTGGCCCTGGTGAGCGACAATATCCTTCCATTCCATGCAAGCTTCAGGCCAACTGAAATGCGCAATAAAATCAGGGAATAAGAAGGTTAACGCCGACCGCGCGGCGGAAAATGCCGGGCAGAATTCGCGCCCGTTAAGAACCGTTAAAGGGTTCTTCATCAAAGCCCGCCATTCGTAGACGCGCCGGATGTCTAAGGAACGCGCGCGTGGCGAAGAAGGACAAGAAGGAAGCAAAGGACGCGGAGGCCACCGAGGCCCCCGTCGACGGGGCCGAGGGCGCTGAAGGTGAAGCGACCGGCAAGAAGAAGCTTCCGCTCAAGATGATGATGATCGCCGGCGCCGCAGCCCTCGTGGTGCTGGGTGGCGGCGGTGCAGCCGCGTTCATTTTCCTGAAGCCCAAGCCCGATGCTGCCGCCGAGAAGGGCGAGCACGGCAAGGAGAAGAAGAAGGAGAAGAAAAAGGAAGAAAAGAAAGAGGGCAAGGAAGGCGAGGCCGGTGCGGCGGTTGTTCGCGAAGGGCCCGATGGCATCGTGTTCTACACCATGCCGGAAGTGGTCGTGAACATGCAGACCGCCGATGGGCGACCCACGTTCCTGAAGTTGAAGCTGACGCTGGAGTTGCCGGACGACACGGTTGTCGAGACGCTCGAGCCGAATATGCCGCGGCTGACAGACATGTTCCAGACCTTCCTGCGCGAGCTGCGTCCCGAAGACCTGTCGGGCAGCCAGGGGTCCTATCAGTTGCGCATGGAAATCCTGCGTCGCGTGAACCTGGTGATCGGGCCGTCCAAGGCCAACGCCGTTCTGATCGAGGAGATGCTGATCAACTAGCGCTCAGGCGCTGGCTGACTCGGCAAACATCATGGCGGACGAAACAGAATCCAATCCAACAGATCCGGGAGAGCTGCCAACAGGCGATAGCTCGGCCCCGGCGGTGGATCACAGCGGCTCGGAGCGCATCCTCAATCAGGACGAGATCGACAGCCTGTTGGGCTTCGACATGTCGGATGAAGAGGCATCCGAACGGACCGGCATCCGCGCCATCATCAACTCGGCGCTTGTGTCCTACGAGCGGCTGCCGATGCTTGAGATCGTCTTCGACCGGCTGGTCCGGTTGATGACCACCAGCTTGCGTAATTTCACCTCGGACAATGTGGAAGTCAGTCTCGACAACATCTCGTCGATCCGGTTTGGCGACTACCTGAATTCCATTCCGTTGCCGGCCATTCTCTCGGTCTTCCGGGCCGAGGAACTGAACAACTACGGCCTTATGACCGTGGATTCGAACCTGATCTACTCCATCGTCGACGTGCTGCTGGGCGGTCGTCGCGGCACGGCGGCGATGCGAATTGAGGGGCGACCCTACACGACCATCGAGCGTGTGCTGGTGCAGCGGATGGTCGAGGTGGTGCTGGCTGATGCCAAGGAAGCCTTCGAGCCCTTGACCCCGGTGACCTTCACGCTGGATCGGCTGGAGACCAACCCGCGCTTTGCCGCCATCGCCCGGCCAGCCAACGCGGCGATCCTGGTCAAGCTGCGGATCGATATGGAAGACCGGGGCGGGCGCATTGAACTGCTGCTGCCCTATGCGACCCTGGAGCCGATCCGCAAAATGCTGCTGCAGCAGTTCATGGGCGAGAAATTCGGTCGCGACAATATCTGGGAAAGCCACCTCGCCACCGAAATCTGGACGACCCAGACCGAGGTCCGCGCCGTCCTGGACGAACAGCAGATCAGCCTGAGGCGCGTGCTGAACTTCAAGGTCGGCGACACGCTGATGCTCAACGCCACGCCGGACAGCCTGATCGAGCTTCGGGCCGGGACCATTCCGCTGACCCGCGGCCGCATGGGTCGCCGCAACGCCAACATCGCCGTTCGTGTGGAGGCGCCTCTGACGCCCCACGCCCGGCAAGCAGTCCAGGGGCTGACATGACTGTCGTAGGTATCGCCATGAACCTGATCCTGGCCGGGCTGCTATTGGCTGCGATGATTGTTGGCCTGCGACTCAATCGTCGCCTTGGTGCTTTGCGTGACAGTCACGAGGGCTTTGAGGCCGCCGTACGCGATCTCAATCTGGCCGCGCAGCGCGCCGAGCAAGGTCTGGCCGACTTACGCGCCGCCACCGACGAAGCGACGGACACCCTGTCGGACCGTATCGAAAAAGGGCGCGCCCTGGCCACCAAGCTGGAGCGTCTGGTGAGTTCCGCTCCGGAACTTCCTCGGCCCGCTCCTGTGGACCGCACCTATGCCGCCCGTACCATGCCCGCGACCATGCCTGCTCGCGAGAGTGCGGCGGAACAGCGACTGTCGACGCTGTTGGCTGTCGCGCGCGCGCGCCTTGAGGCCGAAGACGCCCGCCCGCCAGAGAGCCATGCCGAAGACGATCAGCCGGCCATCCGCCCCGCCACAAGTCGCCGAGCCACGATCCTGGACGATGATCTGTTCGAGGATGCTCCGTTGATGCTTGATCGACAGGTCGGAGGCCGTCGGTGAAATCCGTTCCGCGCATACTGCCGCTGGTCGGTGTCGCTATCGGCGGCGTTCTGGCCGTGAATGCGCTGGCAGGCGCGCGGGATCTGCCCAGCATGTTGTCGGGCGCTCAGGCGTTCGCTGAGGAGGCTGTCAAAACGGTCGCCCCCTCGAAGGCGGCCAAGCCGGATCCTAAAGCCGAGACGGCCATTGCCAAGCCCGAAGGTGCTGAAAAAGTCGAGGGCAAGGACGCTGCGGCGACCTTGCCTGCGGCCACCATTCCGCTGAAGGCGGTTTGCGCACCGACCGCCGCCGAACTTGCCAAACAGGCGGGGTTGTCGCCGGCGGAACTGCAGGTATTGCAAAGCCTGGGCACGCGTCGCGGTCAACTGGATCAGCGCGAGAGCGATCTCTCGACCCAACTGGCGCTGATGGCGGCCGCCGAAGCCAAGCTGGATGCCAAGATAAAAGTCCTCACCGGTCTCAAAGGTGACGTGCAGGGATTGCTGACCCAGAGCAGCACCAAGGAAGCCGCCGAAGTCGATCGACTGGTCAAGGTGTTCGAGGGCATGAAGGCCAAGGATGCCGCGCCGCGCATGGTGCTGCTCGACGACAGCGTCCGGATCCCCATTGCGGCCAAGATGAAGGAACGCGCGTTGTCCGCGATTATCGCTGTGATGCCGGCACCTGAGGCCAAGCGACTGACGGAGTCACTGGCGCGCCGCTATTCCGATGCCATGGCGGCCGCCAGAAAGGCAGAGCAGGTCGCCAATCCCGTCACACCACCTGCCAAATCAGCGGCTGCGTCCGCCAAGCCTGCGGCCGCCGGTGCCAAGGCCGCGAACGGCCCGACGCCGGCCAAGACGGGCTAGGCAATGACCTTCCGAAACGCCCTTCGCTCAGGAGTCGCTGCCGCCTGCATCGTCAGCGTGGCTGCGCCTGCCGGTCTTGCCGCGCCGGCGGCGGCGGCGGCTGAAAAGCGCGGTGGGTTTGAAGTGCGTGTGGCGACCGCGGAATCGTTTTCTCGTGTCGAAGTTCGGGGCGCGAGGGCGACGGTCAAACAGGATGGGCAGACCGTAACGCTCACGTTTGATCGTGATGGCGACCCGGATATTTCGCGCCTGAGAACCTCGCCGCCCAAGTGGTTCAAGGCGGCGGAGAAGCGGCGTGCCAAGGGCCGGTTTCAACTGATCCTCACGCTTGCGGATGACGCCGAGATCAAGGTCGGGACGGCGGACGGTGCGACCTATGTCAACGCCTTCGAAAAGGCTGCGGCCCCGGATCCGGGCCTTGCCACGCCTGAGGTTGAGGTCGCTGAAGCCGAGCCGGTTCGCCCCGATCCGTTACCGCCAGGTGGGGTGGTGCGTGTCGACGCCAAGATCGCCAGCGGTCAGATTCAGCTGACGTTTCCCTTCGCCAACCCGGCGGGCGCAGCTGTGTTTCGACGCGGCGACGCCACCTGGATCGTCTTTGACGCCCCGGCCAGACTGGACATTGCCAAGTTGCCGAAGGGCGTCGGGTCCGTTCGCGGGGCGCAGGTCTTCCGGGGCGCGGACTACTCTGCACTCAGGCTCGAGACGACGGCGGACGCGCCGTTGTTTGTCAGCACGATAGGGTCTGACTGGACCGTGGCGATCGGCCCCGGACCTCAGGCGCAGCCTTCCATCGTTCGTGTCACGCGTGACGCCGCAGGAGGCCCCGCGAGCCTGAAGGCGCCCGTGGCCGGGGCGACACGGGTGATCAATCTGGTCGATCCGGTGGTCGGAGACACGTTGAGCGTCGTCACCGCGCTGGGGCCACCCAAGGGGGTTCCAAGCCGCCGCGACTATGTGGAACTGGCGTTGCTGCCGTCCATCCAGGGCCTGGCGATCGAATCGCTCGTGGAAGACCTGAGCGTTCAGCGCGACGGCGAGCTGGTGCGGATGTCCCGTGCCAACGGGCTGGCGTTGTCTCCGGCGTGGGCGAGCCGCGACCGCAAGCTGAGCCAGGTCGATGCGCCGATGGCCGCCGCCATGCCAGCGCTGATCGACGAGTCCTGGGCCAAGCTGGGCGATGGAGGTTACCTTCCGCGCTACAACACCCTGCTCGGATCAGCGGCCGCTGAAAGCAATGGTGACAAGAAGGATCAATCCACCGAAGGCAGGATGGCGCTGGCCCGGTTCCTGGTCGGCTCGGAACTTTCGTTTGAGGCCATCGGCGTCTTGAACGCTCTGGCCAGGGCGGTGCCTGAGATGCTGGAGGACCCGGAATTCCGGGGGTTGCGTGGGATCGCCCGGACGATGGCGCGCCGGTATGCCGAAGCAGACACCGACTTCTCGTCGCCGGCCTTGCAGGAGGACCCTTCCTCGTCGCTGTGGCGGGCCTATGTAAACGCCCAGATGGCGCATTTTCCCGAGGCGCGAGCCCAGTTTGCGGCGGGCGCGCCCGCTTACGGGCTGTTGCCAGCCGTGTGGCGCGCGAGAATGGCGCGCGCGGATGCTGAGGCGGCGCTCTCGCTGGGAGACCTTGTCGCCGCCGATGCCAGCATCCGCCAAGCCCTGCAGGAACAGGTATCGTCCGAGGATCACGTCCGTTCGCGGCTGACCCAGGCGCGGGTCATCGAGTTGCAAGGTTTCAAGGACCGCGCCCTCAAGATCTACGCAGCCGTCTCGAATGCACCGATTGATGCCCTGTCGGCGCCGGCCCAGTTACGCGCGACGCAGATCCGACTGGAGTTGGGTCAGGTCACGCCGGCGCAGGCCGCCAACGTCTTTGACGCGTTGCGATACCGTTGGCGCGGCGATGTCACCGAGCTGGAGACCATCCGGGCGCTAGGCCAGCTTTATCTGGGGCAGGGGCGTTATCGCGAGGCGCTGGAGGCGCTGCGCTCGGCCGGCAGTCGCCTGCCCAATCTGCCCCAGGCGCTGCAGTTGACCGCTGACCTCAATGCCGCCTTCCGGGGCTTGTTCCTCGACGGGCTGGCCGATGGACTGGAGCCGGTGCAGGCGCTGGCCCTGTTCTATGACTTCAAGGAACTGGCGCCGATCGGCGCCGATGGCGACCTGATGGTGCGCAAGATCGTGCGCCGCCTGGTGGACGTCGACCTGCTTCCCCAGGCGGCGGAATTGCTCAAGTATCAGACCGAAAACCGTCTGGACGGCGTGCCGCGCGCACAGGTTTCCACGGATCTGGCGGTGATCTACCTGATGGACCGACGGCCCGAACAGGCGCTGCAGGCGATCAACAGTTCTCGTACGACCATCCTGCCGACCGCGTTGAACAACGAACGTCGCCTGATTGAGGCCCGCGCCTGGGCCGGTGTCGGTCGTTACGACAGTGCGCTTGAGATCATCGAGCGTGACACGTCGCGTGATGCCACCGAACTGCGCGGCGAAATCACCTGGAAGCAGAAGAACTGGGTGGTTGCGGGCCCCCTGTTCGAGAAGGCGCTCGGGGAGCGCTGGAAATCTGACGCCGCTTTGACCAGCGAGGATGAGGGTCGCCTGCTGCGTGCCGGGGTCGCCTACAGCCTCGCCGGCGACGACGCTGCGTTGGCGCGGCTTCAGGAGCGCTATCAAGGCTTCTACGAGAAAGCCAACAACCCTGAAGCCCTGCGCATCGCCCTGTCCGGGGTGCCGAGCGGTCGCCTGAACGTCGCCGACTTCGGCCGCGTCTCGGCGGACAATGAAGCCTTCTCCGGCTGGGTCGGAAAGATGAAGGGCCGCTTCAAGACCCGCCCAGCGCCGGTCGGCCCTGCCAAGGTGCCGGTGGCTCCGGCGAAGCAGGCCCAGGCGGTGGGCGCAGCGGCGAAGGGGTAGCCTCTACCCAACAGCGTCATACCCTCACGCTTGCCGTCGCCGCACCATCAACCGGTATCGGCGACCGGCGGAACTGGAATAGCTTCCGCGGTCGCGGTCGCGCCCGGCGGGCCAGGGTCGTCGACTGCCCAACTCAGCATAGGTTCTGGCAGGTCGCGCCAGCGGGTGGCGAGGTCTTTGGAGAGACCCACGGAGCGGCAGGCGCGCAGCACCTGGGCGTCGAGATCGACGGTGGTGAAGTCGGGCTCCAGCATCCAGTCGTCGAACCCTATGTCCAGAAATTCACCCAGGGCCTCGCGCTCCTCCTCGTCGTCGGGATGTTCGGCATGCACGACGCGGTCCACGGCGCTCTGAATTTCGGAGAGGCGGTCGCCGACATCCATATCGCGCACGAGCACGCCCCGCCCCGTGGCCCAGTCGGGGCTGGTCTTACGCATCGTCCGCGCCGCCAGATCGGCGGCGTCGCGGACCACCTTGGCCTTCTGGGCCAGGGTCTGACGCAGCGACCGCGACGCGCCCTGATAGGCACGGCTGAGATCGGCCACGTCGGCCGGCACGGTGGCGGCGATCAGTTGGGCATGAACGTGCCGGGCCGCGCTGAGATCCATCTCAGCCAGCTCAGCCAGCATTTCAGCGTCACGATCAGGGGGCGGCGTGGTCATGCAAGGGAGTAGAGCACGATGGTACGTCAGTTCCGGACGTAGGATGGGGCGGAGGGGGTGAAGTTTTTTCCGGAGGTCTGGAATACACGACCCATTCTAAGGGCCGCCGACCCTCGGATCTGCGGCGGTGTTATGTCTGAATTCGCCTACCCCCCGCCCGCGCCCTTCTGGAAGCTCTCCACCAGACTTCCCGCCACCAGTCGCCAGCCGTCCACCAGAACGAAGAAGATCAGCTTGAACGGCAGGCTGATCACCACCGGCGGCAGCATCATCATGCCCATGCTCATCAACACGCTGGCCACCACCAGGTCGATGACCAGGAAGGGGACGAACAGCAGGAAGCCGATCTCGAAGGCGTGCTTCAGCTCCGAGATCATGAAGGCCGGTGTCACCACGCGGATCGGCACGTCCTGGGCGGTGGCGGGTTTGGGGATTTTGGACAGGCGGATGAAGAGGGCCAGGTCCTCCTGATCCACCTGGGTCAGCATGAACTGTTTCACCGGCCCGCCGGCGGCGTCGAAGGCGGCGGGCAGCTCCATCTGCTGGTCCATCAGGGGCTTGATGCCCTCGTTGTACGAACGCTCGAAGGTGGGGCCCATGACGATGGCGCTGAGGAACAGGCTCAGCGAAATGATCACCGCATTGGGTGGGCTCTGTTGCAGGCCCAGCGCCGTGCGCAGCAGCGACAACACCACCACGATCCGCACGAAGGACGTGGTCATGATCACGATCGAGGGCGCCAGCGACAGAACCGTCAGCAGGCCGACCAACTGGACCACCCGCTCGGTCAGCCCTGCGCCGGACCCCAGATTGACGTTCAGCGCCTGGGCCACAGCCGCCGCAGGGAAGACCATGGCGGCGCAGGTGGTGATGGCCGCCAGCAACGCCGCGCGCCGCCAGTCCTCGGCCGGCAGGGTGCGGATCGCTGCGAAAAAGGCCCGGATCATGCGCCGGGCTCGCCAGTGAGGTCAGCCAGCAGCCGGCCTTCGCCCAGGATGATCAGGCGCTCGCGGCCATCGCAGGATATGATCATCACGCGCCGCGCCGGATCGAGGGTCAGAGTCTCGACGATCTTGAGGCGACGGTCCTTTTTCTGGGCCGAAAGCCGCGCGATGTAGTCGGGCCCATACTTGCGCAAGGCGACCGCCGCCAGCCCGATGAGGCCTAGCGTGAGGGCGAGCGCGAAGATCGCTCTAACGAGGGCGACGAGATCCATGAGGGGACGCTTCTGCGGCGAGCGTTGGAAGAAGGCCCATTCGCCGCTGAATCTCTTAAGGGGCGATTAACCCTGTTTCTTCACCATTGGCGGTGATGAACCTGGCTGAAATCCCTCTGTTCTCGATGCTGAAGAACCGCCTCGGCTATCTGGCCGAGCGACAGAAGGTGATCGCCCAGAATGTCGCCAACGCCGACACGGTCCGTTACGTGGGCCAGGATCTGAAACCCTTCAGTTTCGACGCCAAGGTCCAGATGCATCAGATGCAGGGGCCGGCGCCGATGGCGGTGACCCAGGCCGGGCACATGTCGCCGAAGACCGAGCGACGGGGCGCGACCTACAAGTCGATGAAGGCGGGAGACTCCGAAACCACGCTGAACGGCAATTCCGTCGTGCTGGAGGAGGAGATGATCAAGATGAGCGATGCGCGCATGAACTATGACGCCGCCATCTCGTTTTATCAAAAGTCGCTGAACATCCTGCGCCTGGCGTCGAAGCCGCCCGGTCGGGTCTAGGCCCGGAGGCCTGAATGCCCGAGATCAAATCCATGTCCGGTGTCGCCCAGGCGGTGGCCGTCTCCGCGCTCCGCGCCCAGCAGGGCCGTATGCGGATTATCGCCGAGAACCTGGCCAACGCCGATTCCACGTCCAAGACCCCTGGCGGCGATCCCTATCGTCGGCAGGCGCCGGTGTTTACGCCGACGCGGGTGGCCGGCGGGCAGGGCGTGAAGATGGGCAAGGTCGAGATGGACCAGACCGAGTTCCGCCAGGAGTACGAGCCCGGCCATCCGTCAGCCGACGCCAAGGGCTATGTGAAACTGCCCAATGTGAACTCGCTGGTTGAGGCGCTGGATATGCGTCAGGCCCAGCGGGCGTACGAGGCCAACCTGAATGTCATCGAGACGGCGCGCAGCATGGACCTGCGGACGCTGGATCTCCTGAAAAAGTAGGGCCTGATCCATGATCACTGCACTCGCCGCCAGCAAGGCCTACGCCGCGACCCAGAAGGGCCTGGGGATCGACGACGCGCCCGGAATGTCCGTCGGCAAACCTCCGACGCAAGGCGGTTTCGGCGACATCCTCAAGTCGGCAATGACCGATGCCATCAGCGCGTCCAAGACCGCCGAACACACCATGGCCGCCCAGGTGGCCGGCAAGGCGGAACTGGTGGACGTGGTCACGGCGATCAGCGCCGCTGAGTCCAGTCTGGAAACCGTGATGGCGGTGCGCGATCAGGTGATCAGCGCCTACCAGGAAATCATGCGGATGCCGATCTGAGGGATCTGCTCCCGGCTATTTCAGTTCTGCGCACGCCACGCGGGGGCCGGCGCCGCCGATGGGCTGGCTCACATGGTCATCGGCGTTGGCGTGAACAACGACAGCCGACCCGTCGCCGCCCTTCAGGTCAGCCATGTTGATCAGGCCGGAGAACACTTCAGTCATGCCGACGCCCGTAGCGTCCACATAGAGGTTCGGCAGGTCGCCGGTTTCATTGGCCTTGGGGTTCAGCAGGCCGTGCACCCGGTCACCGGCGCCGTGGGTATGTCCGCCCGCTGAGGTGAAGTCGGCCTTGGAACAGTCGGCTTTCTCGTGAAAATGCAGGCCGTGCCAGCCGGGCGTGAGCCCTTTGACCTCGAGGCGCATGACAACGCCCTTGGGGGCCTCGGTGAGGCTGACCTTGCCGATCGTCGCGCCGGCCGCGTTGCGCAGATCAGCGGTCAGGGTCTGGGCGCTGGCACCGGAGGCCGCGAGAGCTGCAGCAAGGATGATGGGCAGGGCGCGCATGGAAAGTCTCCGGCTCAATTGGCGTCTGACCCAGCATAGGCGCGTCAGCCTTGGCTCCCAACAGGGCGTTTGTGCTAGGCAGCAGGAATGACCGATGCGGCCATCGACCTTTCCGGCGTTTCCAGGCGGTATGGCGCGGTCGTCGCGCTCGACAGCGTCGACCTGATCGTGCGGCAGGGCGAGTTTGTGGCCCTGGTCGGCGGGTCGGGGTCTGGCAAGACGACTCTGCTGAAAACGATCAATGGGCTGATCACGCCCGACGTCGGATCGATCAAGGTGGCGGGGGAAGACGTGGCAAGCCAGGAGCCCCACATTCTACGCCGCCGGATTGGCTATGTGTTCCAGGAAGTCGGCCTGTTCCCACACCTGACAGTGGCCGAGAACATCGCCATCACGCCGCGCCTGCTGGGCTGGGATGCCGCCCGGATGACGGCGCGCGTCGCAGAGTTGTTGACGCTTGTCGCCTTGCCAGCGGAGGTTTCCGCACGCGCGCCCTCTGAGCTTTCCGGCGGTCAACGCCAGAGGGTCGGCGTGGCCCGGGCGCTGGCGGCCGAGCCGTCATTGATGCTGATGGACGAGCCGTTCGGCGCGCTCGATCCGATTACGCGCGACAGCCTGGGCGTCGACTACCGCGCCTTACATGATCGTCTGGGTCTGACGACGGTCATGGTCACCCACGACATCTCCGAAGCGGTCCTGATGGCTGACCGCATCGTGGTGCTGGCCGGGGGGCGCGTGCTGGCCGACGGACCGCCCGCGCACCTGCTGACCACAGCCAGAGATCCGACTGTCAGAGGCTTGCTGGAAGCGCCAAAGCGACAGGCCGAACGGTTGCGCGAAAGGCTGGGCACATGAGCCCGCAGGTTCAGGCCGCTTGTGCACTGTTGCCAGAGTATCTCGGTTGGCACGTGCTGCTCAGTGTCAGCGCTTTGGCGCTGGGGCTGGTGATCAGCCTGCCGCTGGCGGTGGCCGCCAGCCGCAGCGCGCGACTGCGCTGGCCGGTGCTGGCTCTGGCCAGCCTGATTCAGACCATTCCCAGTCTGGCGTTGCTGGCCTTGTTCTACCCGCTGTTGCTGGCGCTGTCGGTGCTCAGCGTGTCGGTGGTCGGACGCGGGTTCTCGGCTCTGGGGTTCCTGCCATCCCTGCTGGCGCTGACGCTGTATTCGATCCTGCCGATCCTGCGCAACGGGGTGACGGGCATCACAGGTGTAGATCCAGCGATTTCCGAGGCGGCAGACGGGGTCGGCATGACCGCGCGCCAGAAGTTGTTCCAGGTCGAGTTGCCGCTGGCCGCGCCGGTCATCATGGCTGGCATCCGCACGGCGGCCGTCTGGACCATCGGGGCCGCCACCCTGTCCACGCCGGTCGGACAGACCAGTCTCGGCAACTACATATTCTCAGGGCTGCAGACCGAAAACTGGGTCTTCGTGCTGTTCGGCTGTGCCGCCTCGGCCGTTTTGGCCATGGCGGCAGACCAGCTGCTGGGCCTGATTGAAACCGGTGCGCGCAGGCGCCGGCGCGGTCTGGTGGTGGTCGGAGTTGTCGCGATTGTGCTGGGCGCTGGCGCCGCCATAGCCCCGTTGGTGCAATTCGGAAAGCCCGCCGCCTATG
Source organism: Alphaproteobacteria bacterium (assembly GCA_031379795.1). Taxonomy (GTDB): domain Bacteria; phylum Pseudomonadota; class Alphaproteobacteria; order Caulobacterales; family Caulobacteraceae; genus Phenylobacterium. Next base: position 91 of record JANNFM010000620.1, on the reverse strand, counting down.
TGGTCGGCGCCAAGAATTTCTCGGAGCAATACATCCTGGCCGAGCTGATGGCCGGGCGGCTGGAGCGGGCCGGGGCGCAGGTGCGCCGTCG
>JANNFM010000600.1:0-2644 GCA_031379795.1 Alphaproteobacteria bacterium | reverse complement strand
ACACCCTGTTTTACTGGAATAATCGCCGCGCGACCCCTCATCCGAGCCGCTCGCGCGGCCCACCTTCTCCCACAAGGGGCGAAGGAAAAGTACAGCCATATTCGACGTTGTGTGAATGCCGTAGCGTGCCAACGGGGGAGGTGGCGGCGAAGCCGACGGAGGGGGCGCTGCGGTGGCGCGGCGCTTGCTGCGGTTCTTTCCCGAACAGATCCACCTGATCTCCAGTCCTTGGCGGGACCCGGAACGCCGAGATGTCGGTGGCCAACCTCGGTGCCTCGAGGCCATACCGACGCCGCGCAGCCTTGAAGCGGGCGCTCATCAGGTCGGCGATAGGCCCTTCGCCGCGCATGCGGCTGCCCCATTGGGCGTCGTAATCCTTGCCGCCGCGCATCTGGCGCACCAGCGACATCACCCGGCGCGCCCGGTCCGGATGATCGCTTTCAGCCATTCGCGGAACAGGTCCTTGATTTCCAGGGGCAGTCGCAGGGCGACATAGCCTGCGCCGGTCGCCCCGGCCTGGGCGGCGCGCTCGAGAACGGCCTCCATCTCGTGGTCGTTCAGGCCCGGAATGGCCGGCGCAAACATCACCGTCACTGGCACGCCGGCTGCCGTGAGTTTGCGGATCGCCTCGATGCGCTTTTCCGGCGTCGCCGCTCGAGGCTCCATCGATCTGGCCAGTTTGCGGTCCAGGCTGGTGACGGAGATCGCCACTCGAACCAGCCCCACCTGCGCGGCGGCGCCCAGCAGATCCAGATCGCGCAGGATCAAGGCCGATTTGGTGATCACCGAGAAGGGATGGCGAAACGTCAGCAGTACCTCGATCAGCCCGCGTGTGATCCGCTGCGTGCGTTCCTCCGGCTGGTAGGGATCGGTGTTGCCGCCGATGTGGATGCGCTCGGGCTTGTAGCGCGGGTTGCGCAACTCAGCCTCCAGCAGGCGCGCGGCATGGGGCTTGAAGAACAGCTTCGATTCGAAATCCAGCCCCGGCGACAGGCCCATGAACGCGTGCGCCGGTCGGGCATAACAGTAGATGCAGCCATGCTCGCAGCCCCGGTACGGATTGATCGAGGCCGAAAAGCCGATGTCGGGGCTGTCGTTGCGGCTGATGATCACCCGGGCCTGTTCCGGCGTGACCGTCGTGGTAAACTTCCCCGGCTCGGCGTCGTCAGGTGTCCAGCCATCGTCGAAAGCCTCGGACGTTTCAGACTCAAAGCGCCCGCCGACGTTGGATCGCGCGCCGCGACCACGGATGGGGAGGGGGATGCTGGTCATGTCCCGAGTCTAGGTTTGGCGTGGAAACAAAACAAGAACATATTGACGCCGACGTCCGAAGCACGCCTTGTCGCCCCATGCTCACCGTGATCATTGATGCGCAGAATGAGGTCGAACGGCTTCCGGGGCTACTCGCGCAGTTGACGGCGGGGGCGGTGGATGGGCTGGTTCGCCAAGTCGCCATCGTCGCAACGTCGGGCCACGCCGAAATCGCGGACCTTTGCGAGGAGACCGGCGCTGAACCGCACCCCACAATTGAAGCGGCGTCAGCGGTCGCGCGCGCGGAATGGATCGTCGTGCTACCCGCATCGTTCCGGCTGAGAGACGGCTGGATCGGTGCGCTGACCGGCCATCTGGAGCGTGGAGGGAAGGGTGCCCTGGTCCAGGGTCTGTCAGACCACGGCCTCTTCGCGCCGCGTCCCTACGGCGTTCTAGTCGAGCGCAGCCGCCTCACCACGGGTCGCCACACCGACCTCAAGAGCCTGCGGCGCGCCCTGGGGTTCAACCCCCGGCGGACGGGCTAGATCAAGCTGGGCGTCGATGCGCCGGGCGCCGCTGGCCAGGGCGTCGAGGGTGCGGGTCTCCTCGCCAAACATCCGCTTGTAGGTCCAGTAGGCGGTCATGACCCGTTCCACATAGTTGCGGGTTTCAAGCGCGGGCAGGCTTTCGATCAGCAGCAGCGGATCCTGATCACCGACCTGGTTGATGGTCTTCAGCACGGCCCCGGGGCCCGCATTGTAGGCCGCCACGGTGCGCAGGATGTCTGACCCCACGCCCCGGTCCATCAGCCAGGTCAGATAGTCCTGACCGGCCCGCAGATTGATCGCCGGATTGAACAGCTTCTTCGGACGGGTGCGGTAGGTCTTGTCACCGGTGGCCAGTGCTGCGGACGCCGGCAACAGCTGCATCAGGCCCAACGCACCGGCGTGCGAGACGGCATTGGCATTGAACGCGCTTTCCTGGCGCACGATGGCATAGACCAGCGCGCGGTCGATGGTGAACCCGTTCCGCGGCTCCAGTGGGGGCAGCTGGTAATCGCCCGGCGACAGATATTCGGCTTTCTGGACACCGGAGCCGCCGGCGGGGCCCAGAGCCGTTAACAGGGTCGTCCAGGTTTCGCGTTCCAGGGCGGTTCTCGCCAACGCCAGACCGGCTCGCAGTTCGTGGCGGGCTTCCTCGATCTGGCCTATTTGAGCCAGCGCGGCGGCGCGATGGGCGCGGGGATCGCTGTTGATGAAGCTGGTCAGGTCCGGCTTGAAGTCAGACGTCGGCGCGCGATAGTCCGCAAGGATCAGTTGCCCCTCGGTTGCCTGTGCGCTGGTCAGGCGCACCTGACGCTCTGCGATCATCCCGTAGAAGGTCTGGGGCGAAC
>JANNFM010000598.1:0-4733 GCA_031379795.1 Alphaproteobacteria bacterium | reverse complement strand
CTCGCTGGCGCGATCAGACCGGACGGCCAAGTACAACCAGCTCCTCCGTATCGAGGAGGAGCTGGGCGATCAGGCTTTGTATGCGGGCCGGTCAGCCCTGAAGCGACTCTAGAGCATGACACCTTCAAGTGGATACCGGTTGAAGCGCCCGCCATGCTCTAGACATAAGAAGAGCGAGCCTTTTTTGTCCGGACCAGATGATTTCATCTGATCCGGAAAGGCTTTAGCCGATCCGGATCGGAGCCGGGTTCCGACGGCGGCGGAGTGCGGCCCCGGCCGCGCCGAACCCCAGGATCATCAGCGCCCAGGTTGCGGGTTCAGGGACCGGACCGCGGGGCGGATGGTCAATCGCGACGCCACCGCCACCGCCGGTGCCGGTCAACGTCAGGGTGTAGGTCCCGAATTGATTGACCTGGGTGCTATAGTCAAAGCCCTGCAGGATCCCACCGGCCAAGATCGAGTGGGTCCCGAACTGGTCGAAACCTAGATAGTAGATGCCCGGCGCGAAACCCGCGAGGTCGCCGACAAACAGTTCGGGATCTAACGAGTACACAGATTTGTCGTCGTTGAACTGCACCTGCTTCCCGTTCGTGTCGAACAGGAAGAGCATCGTGTCGTCGTCGCCGATGGCGTCGGGGAAGCCATAGTAAAGCAGGTCGGTATTGACCGTCACGCCAAAGGCGGCGGTGTCCAGGATGTTGATCCTGAAGAGATCGACGTCGCCGATCGGGGAGGTCGAAGTGCCCCGGTTCGTCAGCGTTCCGGTGATCTTGCCGAATGTCCCATTGATGATCTGGGCTGTGGCCAAGCTGTCGCCGGAGTCGCCGACCTCGACGATGGTTTGGGCGGAGGCCACGAACGGCGCTGCCGCCAGGGCGGACGCCAGAATCAGCGACCGAAAACTCTTGAAAAACATACTGCACCTCTAAACATTGAACTGACTGCCTTTGAGATAATCAGGACCGCCCCCCAGCGAGAAGGCGTGTCAGCGTGCGTTTGGGTGCAACGCGATGCATGGCATGGTTAGCGCGTTGTTAGGGAGGTCGGCCCGATAGACAGGAAGCTGTTCAGGGAATCGCCGTGCTCGCCCACCTTCGCCCCTATCTTTCGACCGCTGCGCTTGCGCTGTTGATCTTCTATTTTGGCGTGCACGCGTTTACGGGCGAGGGCGGTTTGCTGCGGTCAGACTTCCGTGACGCCACGCTGGTGGCAAAAAACCATGAGCTCGCCAAACTGGCCAAGGAGCGGCAGGATCTGGAGGTTCGGGCCCGTCTTTTGCGCGACACCAGCCTTTCTGCCGATCTGTTGGAGGAAAGGGCGCGGTCCCTGCTAGGCTTCGCCGATCCAAGGGACTATGTGATCCGTATGCAACCTTGAGATCGGTGCGCCGGTCTTGAAGGCGAGAAACGATCACGGGGTGAGGGATGGCGCGCGGGCAGACAACGGCCGCTCAGCGGAAATCCGGCGGGGCAGGCGGTAAATCCGCGCCGACCCGGGAGGAGCTGCTCGAATACTATCGTGAAATGCTGTTGATCCGACGCTTCGAGGAGCGGGCGGGGCAGCTTTACGGCATGGGCCTGATCGGTGGATTTTGTCACCTCTATATCGGCCAGGAAGCCATTGCGGTCGGTGTTCAGGCGGCCAAGCGGGCCGGCGACCAGATGATCACCGGCTATCGCGATCACGGCCACATGCTGGTCTGCGGTATGGACCCTCGCGAGGTGATGGCTGAGTTGACCGGGCGATCCGGGGGATCGTCGCGCGGCAAGGGCGGCTCGATGCACATGTTTTCGACCGAGGCGGCGTTCTATGGCGGCCACGGAATCGTCGGCGCGCAGGTGAGCCTTGGCACGGGGCTGGCGCTGGCCAACGCCTATCGCGGCGATGGTAAGGTCAGCTGGGCGTTCTATGGCGACGGGGCGGCAAACCAGGGCCAGGTTTATGAGAGCTTCAACATGGCGCAGGTGTGGAAGCTGCCCATCGTCTATGTGATCGAGAACAATGAATACGCCATGGGCACGGCCATCGACCGGTCGTCCTCAGAGACCAAGCTGCACAAGCGCGGCGTGTCGTTCAACATTCCCGGCGAGGAAGTCGACGGGATGGATGTGACGGCGGTGAAAGCGGCGGCGACGCGGGCGGCCGAGCACTGCCGGACGGGCAACGGGCCTTATATTCTTGAGATGAAGACCTATCGCTATCGTGGCCACTCCATGAGCGATCCGGCCAAATACCGGACGCGGGAGGAGGTTGACGAGGTGCGCAAGACCCGTGACCCCATCGAGCACGTCGAGGACCTGCTGGAAAAGGCCGGTTGGGCTGATGAGGCGGTGTTGAAAGAGATCGACGCCGAGGTGAAGCGGATTGTGGCCGACTCGGCCGAATTCGCCCGCACCAGTCCCGAGCCGGACCCGTCCGAGCTCTACACCAACGTCTATACGGAGGCCTGAGGCGTGACCGACATCCTGATGCCGGCCCTCTCGCCCACGATGGAAGAGGGCACTCTGGCCAAATGGCACGTGAAGGTGGGCGACAAGATCGCCTCCGGAGACGTCATCGCCGAAATCGAGACGGACAAGGCGACCATGGAGGTCGAGGCCGTCGATGAGGGCGTGATCGAAGCGCTGCTGGTGGCCGAGGGCACCGAGGAGGTGAAGGTCAATTCGGTGATCGCGCGTCTGGCGGGTGGCGTGGGCGCGGTTGCCGCGCCGGAACCGGCGCCGGCGATGGACCCCAATCCGCAGCCGGCCTCGCGGGCCGAGGCCAAGGGTGATCCCGTGCGGGCGGCAGCCCCGTCTTCGGCGGCCCCGGCGGTCGTCCTGCGGGATCCGGAGCTGCCTGAGGGCGTGTCGCTGGTGAAGGTGACTGTCCGCGACGCGCTGCGTGACGCCATGGCCGAGGAAATGCGCCGCGATCCGGACGTGTTCCTGATGGGCGAGGAGGTCGCGCAGTACCAGGGTGCCTACAAGGTCTCCCGCGGACTGCTTGACGAGTTCGGTCCCAAGCGGGTGATCGACACGCCGATCACCGAGCATGGATTTGCGGGTCTGGGCGTCGGCGCCGCGATGGCCGGCCTGAAGCCGATCATCGAGTTCATGACGTTCAATTTCGCCATGCAGGCCATTGATCATGTGATCAATTCTGCCGCCAAGACGCTCTATATGTCGGGCGGCCAGATCAAATGTTCGATCGTGTTCCGGGGTCCGAATGGCGCTGCGGCGCGTGTGGGGGCCCAGCACAGCCAGGACTATGGCAGCTGGTATGCCCACGTGCCTGGCCTGAAGGTGCTTGCGCCCTATGACAGCGCCGACGCCAAGGGCTTGATGAAGGCGGCGATCCGCGACCCGAACCCCGTGGTCTTCCTGGAGCACGAGATGCTCTACGGGCAGGAGTTCGACGTGCCGGAGGGGATTGACTGGGTCGTGCCCATCGGCAAGGCCAAGATCCGCCGCGAAGGCACGGGCGTGACCCTTGTGGCCTATTCCCGCATGGTGGGCTTCTGCCTGCAGGCGGCCGAGAAGCTGGCCGAGGAGGGGATCGAGGCCGAGGTCATCGACCTGCGGACCCTGCGTCCCATGGATACCGAAACCATCGTCAACTCGGTGAAAAAGACTAACCGGCTGGTGACGGTGGAAGAAGGCTGGGGCCCCATGGGCGTCGGTGCCTACATCTGCGCCAAGGTGGTGGAAGACGCCTTCGACTTCCTCGACGCCCCGCCGGCCCGGGTTCATCAGGAGGACGTGCCACTACCCTACGCGGCCAATCTGGAAGTGCTGTCGATGCCGTCGGTGGACAAGATCGTCGCGGCGGCGAAAGCGGTGAGCTACCGGTGATCGGCACGAAAAAATCCGGTCATCCCCGCGAAAGCGGGGACCCAGATCGCAAAACGCCGGGGCGGGTTGGAAGCGCGTTGCGCCGTTCGAGCCCACATCGGAGCTATTCCATCTGGGTCCCCGCCTTCGCGGGGATGACCGGGAGAGAAAGATGACGGCGCTCCCTTGGCGCACGGGGGGCTGCCATTGCGGGGCGGTGCGGTTTGAGGTTGAACTGCCGCAGGCCGTCGAGGCGCACAGCTGCAACTGTTCCATGTGCGCAAAGGTGGGCTTCATCCACGTGATCGTGCCGGAAAGCCGGTTCCGGCTGGTGCACGGCGTGGATCACCTCACGGAATACACCTTCAACACCGGAGCGGCGAAGCACCTGTTCTGCTCGACCTGCGGCGTCAAGAGCTTCTACCGACCCCGGTCCAACCCGGACGGCTGGAGCGTGAACGGGCGGTGCCTGGACACGACAGACGGCCTGGACCTGATCATCGAGGCCTTCGACGGCCAGAACTGGGAAGCCCATGCGGCGTCCCTTTCCCATCTCTCCAAGGAGCCCGCATGACGGACATCCTCATGCCCGCCTTGTCCCCCACCATGGAGGAGGGCACGCTGGCGAAGTGGCACGTGAAGGTCGGCGACAAGATATCGTCGGGCGACGTGATCGCCGAGATCGAGACCGACAAGGCGACCATGGAGGTCGAAGCGGTCGATGAGGGTGTGGTCGAGGCGCTGTTGGTGGCCGAGGGCACCGAGGGCGTGAAGGTCAACGCGACCATCGCGCGGCTGGTCGGTGAGGCCGGGGCATCAAGTTCCTCACCCGCACCAGCGGGGGAGGGGGACGCGCGGGGGGGATGGGCGGCGGGCTGGCACGCCGCCGAGGAGAAGCAAACGGCGTAGCGCTTGCCAAGG
>JANNFM010000577.1:0-4839 GCA_031379795.1 Alphaproteobacteria bacterium | reverse complement strand
GAAGACGCCGGGGATCGAGATCCGGCCACTGATGGACATGACCGGGACGGCGAACTTCAACGAGGTGTTCTTCACCAACGTCCGCGTACCCAAGCACCAGATCGTCGGGCGCCGGGGCGAAGGCTGGAAGGTGGCCAACACCATCTTGAAGCACGAGCGCGGGTCGCTGGCGGACCCCAACCTGATGCTGACGCGGCTGAACGCCCTGACCGACTTGATGAAGACCGAGACCGTCGATGGCCGCCGCGCCATCGATGACCCGGTGTTCCGCGACCGGTTGATGCAGATCCACGGTCGGGTGCTGGCCATGCGGTGCAACGATCTGCGGCTGCTGTCGGCGGCGGTGAACAAGACCCCGGCCAGCCTGGCCGGCATGGTGGTCAAGCTGCAGGGCACCGAACTGCGGCACGAACTGGAAGCCCTGGCCATCGACGTGATGGGTGAATTCGGCCTGCTCTACACCGGCTCGCCGCAGCTGCGCGGCAACGGCAGCTGGCAGCGGGAGTACATGTATTTCCTGGGCCTGATCATCGGCGGCGGCACCTCGCAGATCCAGAAGAACATCATCTCCGAACGCGGGCTGGGCATGCCCCGCGAACCCAAACCCGCCAGCGTCTGAGGTCGCAGCCATGGAATTCGATCTCTCGGACGAGCAGGCGATGCTGCAGGACAGCGTGCACCGGTTCCTGCAGGAATCCGGCGGGCTTGAGCGGACACGCGTATTTGCGGCACAGGGCGAGAGCCGGGCGGCCGATGTCGCTGACGGGCTGGCCCAGTTGGGGGTCACCGGGCTGCTGATCGGCGAAGAGCATGGCGGCAGCGGCCTGTCGTTGCTGGACGCCGCCCTGACCAGCGAGGTGATGGGTCGCCACGTCGCGCCTACGGCCTTCATCGGGACCAGCGTGATGGCGCCGATGGCCCTCCAGCGCGGCGGCAGCCGGGCGCAGCAGGACCAGTGGTTGCCCAGGCTGGCGAGCGGCAAGGTGATCGCCGGCGCGGCCGTGTCGGAGCTCACCGGCGGTCGCGAAGGCGCCGGTATCGTGCGCCGGAACGGTCGTCTGAGCGGGCTGACCCTGTTCCCGGCGGACTTCGAAGCCGATCTCTACGTCGTCGCCGACCGCGAGGGCGGCCTGAGCCTGGTCGCCGCCGACGCGCCCGGCGTTACCCGGACCCGCCTGACGACCGTCGATGTGACGCGGCCGACCGGCGAACTGCGGTTCGACAACGTCGAGGCCGAGCCCCTCACCGGCGGTGGACCAGGACTGGTTCGCGACCTGATCGACGCGGGTCGGGTCATGTACGCCGCCGACACCCTGGGCGCCGCGCAGGAAATGCTGGACCGCGCCGTCGCCTACGCGACGGACCGCAAGCAGTTCGGTCGCCCGATCGGATCGTTCCAGGCGGTCAAGCACATGTGCGCCGAGATGGCGGCGGCTCTGGAGCCCTGCCGGGCCCTGGTCTGGTACGCGGGCTACGCCCTGGACGCGTTGCCGGCGGAAGCCTCGATCACCGCCTGCCACGCCAAGGCGCACCTGGCGGAGGTGGGCACCTTCGTGGCCCGGACCTCCACCGAAGTGCACGGCGGCATGGGCTTCACCGATCTGGTCGGACTGCACTACTGGTTCAAGCGGATCGGCTTCAACCGCCAGATGCTGGGTGGCCCGCAGCGGGTGCGCGAAGAAGCGGCGCAGCTGGCCCTTGCGCAGGCGTCCTAGCAATCAGGCCTTCTGTCAGAAGAGTTCCATATTTCACGGACATCGTTCAGGAAAACCCGATCCATGAAGCTCTATCACTGCAAGGACGCCAGGTCGTTGCGGGCGCTTTGGGCGCTTGAGGAACTGGGGCTGGACTATGAGCTGGTGAACATGGCCTTCCCGCCCCGCGCCACCTACCCGGGCTATCTGAATATCAACCCGCTGGGCACGGTGCCAACCTTCACCGACGGCGACCTGACGATGACGGAGTCGTCCGGCATCTGCCACTATCTGGCCGAAACCCATCAGCCCAACACCCTGCGGGTTGATCCTTCGGAAGCGGCCTACGGTGAATACCTGAACTGGCTGTTCCGCAGCGATGCGACCCTGACGTTTCCGCAGACCATCGTGCTGCGCTATTCGCGGCTGGAACCCCAGGAGCGGCGGATTCCCCAGGCGGTCGAGGACTATTCCGTCTGGTATCTCTCGCGTCTGCGCAGTGTGGAAAACGCGCTGCAGGACGGGCGCGAATTCCTCTGCGCCGACCGCTTCACCATGGCCGACATCGCCGTCCACTACGCTCTGTTCCTGGGTCGGTCCCTGGGGCTGGACGCACGCTACAAGCCGCACTGCCTGCGTTACCTCGACAACCTGATGACGCGTCCGGCGTTCCAGCGGGCGCAGACAAAACAGGATATTCTATCCCATCCGGCGTCCGCCTGAGGCGTCAGCGCAGAACTCCCGCGTCGCTCAGTTCATGGATGCGAGCTTCATCGTAGCCTGCGTAGTCCCGCAGCACCTGGGCGTTGTCGCGGCCAATTGCGGGCGCGGCGCGATCCAGTCGTCCGGGCGTTCGGGACAGTCGGAACCGGGACGCCTCGACGGTTGACACCCGGCCATGAGGGTCCGGCTGCGACACGAGGTGGCCGAGCGCAATCACCTGCGGGTCCGCGCAGAAATCCTCTCCCGTCGCCACCAGATGCGCCGGAACGGCCGCGGCTTGAAGCTTGAGTTCGACGTCAGACGCCGCGTGCTTGCGCGCCCAGTCTACGATCAGATGTTCGAGCTCATCCTCGTTTGCTTTTCGCCCGGCCAGCGTTGCGTACCGGGCGTTCATGGCCAGCGTCTCGCCGCCGACGAGCCGGGCCAGGGCGGCCCACTGGGCGTCATCGCAGACGGCGATCGCGATCCAGGACTCAAATCCCGCGCAAGCAAAGACACCGTGAGGTGCGAACTGTGGGTCACGGTTGCCCGCGGCCGCGGCGACCCGGCCCGTGGCGCAGTAATCCGCAATCTGAGGGGCAAGGAATTGCAGTCCGGCCTCGGCCTGGGCAGCGTCGAGGTAGGCGCCCTGCCCTGTCCGGCGACGATGATCGATGGCCGCCAGCAGCAGGGGAAGCGAGAAGCGCGGACCGACGAAATCGGTGTAGGGGCCAGCTGGCCCGACTGGCTCGGCGCCGCGCTCGCCGACCAGAACCTGAAAGCCGGACGCGGCGCCCCCCACATTGCCAAAGCCCGCCGTTCGCGACAGGGGCCCATCCTGGCCCATCAGGCAGGACGACAGCATGATCAGGCCCGGATTTTCTGCCCGTAGGTCGGCGTAGGCCAAACCCCACTTCGCCAGCTGACCTGGCGCGAAGGACTCCGTGACGACGTCAGCCCAGCGCGCGAGGTCCAGCACAACCTGACGCGCCTCGGGCCGGCTGAGATCCAGCGAAAGGCCCAGCTTTCCGGCATTGCAATTGTCCCAGAGCGCACAGTTGGCATGGTCGGGGACGCCATCGGCATAGGGCCCGACCACACGCGCCGGATCGGTCCGGGCCGCGCTGTCCACCCGGACAACGACGGCGCCATAGTCAGCGAGCGCACGACCGACCCGGGGTCCGGCCACCACCCAGGCCAGTTCAAGGACCTTGAGACCGGCCAGCGGGCGGACAAGATCCAATGATCCGATCTGATCATCTGAAACCACCGGGGCAGCGTCGTCGCCAAGCCATTCCGAGATTATCTCGTCAGTGTGCTCACCGATCCGGGGGGCAGGCTTCAAGGCGGCGAAAGCGCCCGGCGTCCTGGCCCAGGCATGCGGCAGGGTTCGGGCACCCGCGACCTCCACCGTCGTCGAAAAGGCGCCTCGCCCCTGAAAGTGCTCGCTCTCGACCAGAGTTCGGGCGGTCTGGATCTGGGTCAGCAGGATCCGGCGCCGAAAAGCCTCCGTCACCAACAACGATGTCGGCCGCTTCGCGAAGAAGCGCCGGATCTCCTCGCGCGGACCTTCCAGATCGACGGCGGTCAGTTCCCCGGTCTGGAACCGGACCAGCAGCGTCATCCAGTCCCAGCTGTCGTATTGCGGATCCAGTTCGCCGCACTCGCGCATCCAGGCGAACAGGGCGTTGGTTGAGCCGCCACCGACCGCGCCCATACCAACAGCCAGTTCGACCATGCCATCCAGACTGGCCCAGCTGGATCGCCCCCGCCGCGCAGGCGCAGCGTCCGGAGATGGCCTCAGCCCTCTTGGGTCTGCCAGGGTTCCCGCCAGGACCATGGACAGGGTGGCCTCGGCAATGCTGATCTGCGCCGAGATGTCGACATGCTGCCCCTGCCCGGATTGCAATCGGGCGAAGTGGGCCATCAGGGCGCCGGAAACGGCATCGGCCGACGCATGCAGCCAACCCTGCGGCACACTGATCCGAAGCGGCGGTCCATCGCCGTCGCGCGCCGGGAACAGGGCGCCCCCCGCCGCCCAGAGTGTGAGTTCGCTGGCCGCCCAAAGGGCCTTGGGGCCCACCGATCCGAAGGGCGTGATCGAGACGTGAATCAGGCGCGGATTGATCCTTGCCAGATCGGCGTAGGCCAGGCCGCGCGCGGCCATGACGCCCGGCGTTTCCGACTCGATCAGGAAATCCGCTTTCGCCGAGAGCCGCCGGATGAGGTCGCGCCCCTCGGCCGTCTCAACGTCGCACGTTATGCCGCGTTTGGCCGAGGCAAAGGCCGACCAGTAGAGGGAGTTGTCCGGCGCGGGATCCGCCGTGAAGGGGCCGACACCCCGCGCCGTCGAGCCGCCCGGCGGCTCGACCTGCACGACATCCGCGCCCATCTGGCCCAGCATCCGACCCGCCAGCAGGCCGTTCTCATGGCTCAGGTCCAG
>JANNFM010000535.1:0-2196 GCA_031379795.1 Alphaproteobacteria bacterium | reverse complement strand
GAACCGGCGGCCCATGCGGCGCGCGACCGCGCCGGTGGTGCCGGTGCCGAAGAAAGGGTCCAGGATGATGTCGCCGGGTTTGGTCGAGGCCATGATCACCCGGTGCAGCAGGGCTTCGGGCTTCTGGGTCGGATGGGCCTTGGTGCCCGCGTCGTCCTTCAGCCGCTCATCGCCGGTGCACAGCGCGAAGGTCCAGTCAGAGCGCATCTGCAGTTCGTCATTGGCCATCTTCATGGCGTCGTAGTTGAAGGTATAGCGCCGCCCGCCGCGCGACTTGGACGCCCAGATCAGGGTCTCGTGCGCATTTGTGAACCGCGTGCCCTTGAAGTTCGGCATCGGGTTGGACTTGCGCCAGACGATGTCGTTGAGGATCCAGAAGCCCAGGTCCTGCAGCGCCACGCCGCAGCGGAAGATGTTGTGATAGCTGCCGATCACCCACAGCGCGCCGTCGTCCTTGAGCACGCGGCGGCATTCCTTCATCCAGGCGCGCGTGAAGACGTCATAGGTCTCGAAGCTTTCGAACCGGTCCCAGTCGTCGTCGACGGCGTCGACTTTGGAATTATCCGGGCGCAGCAGGTCGCCGCCCAGCTGGAGGTTATAGGGCGGGTCGGCGAACACCAGGTCGACCGACCGGTCCGGAAGCTTCTTCAGCTCCTCCAGGCAATCGCCCCGCAGAATCGTGTCGACCGGCAGTGACATGGATCAGTCCTTGAAGTGGAAGGTCTGATTCTGACGCGACATGGTGAACGGGCCGTCAACGGCCCGTGCCCTTCTGGCTTCCCCCTTCAAGGGGGAAAGCGGCCCAATGCGCGCAGCGCGAGTGGCCGATGGGGGGAGTTGTAGAGCTGAGGTCGGTTCAGGCGCTGGCGTCGCCCACCGTGTCTGAATTCAACACTTCCCCCATCGGCGACTGGCCCCTGCGGGGCTTCGCGCCGCTTTCCCCCTGGAAGGGGGAAATCAGGAGCCCTCGACGCCTGCCACCTTCTACCCGTTCACCACCCGGACCGCGCGTTCCAGCACCTGTTCGGTAGCCCGGACGCTGGCTTGCTGCTTGGGCATGCGGTTCCAGGCGTCGAGGGCGGCCACTTTGTAGGCTTCCGCCAGGGTGGGGTAGTTGAAGGTGTTTTCGACGAAGTAGTCGAGGGTGCCTTCCAGGTTCAGCACAGCCTGGCCGATGTGGATCAGCTCGGTGGCGCCCTCGCCCACGATGTGGACGCCCAGCAGGCGACGGGTTTCCAGCGCGAACAGCATCTTCATGAACCCGGCCTCGATGCCCATGATGTGGCCGCGCGAGGTCTCGCGGAACCGCGCCACGCCGCACTCGTAGGGGATGCCGCGCTCGCGGGCCTGTTCTTCGCTGAGGCCGATGGTGGAAATTTCCGGCACCGAATAGATCCCATAGGGGAAGAATTCGGGGGCCGCCTGGATCGGTTCATCAAACGCGTGGCATGCGGCGATGCGGCCCTGTTCCATCGAAGTGGAGGCCAGGCTGGGGAAGCCCACGATATCACCGGCGGCATAGATGTGCGGCGTCGCGGTCTGGAAGGTCGCCTTGTCCACGGTGAGGCGACCGCGCTCGTCGGTCTTCAGGCCGCAGGCCGAAAGGTTGAGGGCATCGATGGCCCCCTCACGACCCGCAGAGAACAGCACCATGTCGGCGCGCAATTCGCGGCCGTCTTCCATGGAGACCAGGCAGCGACCGGGCCCCTGGACCTTTGCGCCCGTGACCTTGGCGTTGAAGCGCACGGCAACGCCACGGTCGCGCAGATCGTGGACGAATTCATCGGCCAGTTCGCGATCCAGGAACGGCATCATCGAGGCGTTGGGCTCAATGACGGTGACCTTGACGTCCAGGGTGCTGAAGATCGAGGCGTATTCCATGCCGATCACGCTGGCCCCCACCACCACCAGCTGGCGCGGGATGCGGACGAGGTCCAGGATCTCGTCGCTGTCGACGATATTCTCGCCGTCAAACTCGATGTGTTTGGGCCGATAGGGCTTGGTGCCGACGGCGATCACGAACCGGTCCGCCGTGAAGGTCATGACGCCGTCAGGGCTGTCCACTGTCAGGGTGTTGGGGTCCACGAACCGGGCCGAGCCGATGATGGTGTCGACCATGTTGCGAGCGAACTGGTGCTCCAGCACCTCGACTTCATGGTGCAGGGTGATTTCCAGCCGCTTGCGCAGGTCTTCTGC
>JANNFM010000437.1:0-4375 GCA_031379795.1 Alphaproteobacteria bacterium | reverse complement strand
GTGATGCAGACCAGAGCGAAGGCCGCCAGCGAGCCGACGTTGGACAGATCCGACAGTGCATCCAGCGACAGGAAGCCCGCCGCGCCCATGGCCGCCGCGCCCACGATGAGGGTGTTGATCCACGGCGTCTTGAACGTCTTGTGCACGGTCGAGAGCGACTTCGGCAGCAGGCCATCGCGCGACATGGTGTAGAACACACGGGTCTGGCCGTAGAGCAGCACCAGCATCACCGATGACAGGCCGGCGATGGCCCCCACCTTCACCAGGAAGGCGAACCACGGCAGCCCCATCCGGTCGGCAGCCAACGCAATCGGCGCCGGCACATCCAGCTGCGCATAGGGCACGATACCCACCAGCACCGCGCAGGTCAGGATGTAGAGCACGGTACAGATGATCAGGGCGCCCAGGATGCCGATGGGCATGTCCTTGGCCGGGTTCTTGGCCTCGGCACCTGCGGTGGAGACCGCTTCGAAACCCAGGTAGGCAAAGAAGATCACGGCGGCGGCATGGATCACGCCGCCGATGCCATATTTGTAGGTGTTGTCGCCCGTCATCACATCACCGAGCGCGCGACCGATCTGGCTCCAGATATCCATCGGCGTGCCCTCTGGTCGTGCGGGAATCTCGGCCGGGATCAGCGGGGACCAGTTGGCGACATCGATGTACTTGAAGCCGATCACGATGAAGGCCACCACAACGGTCAGCTTGATCGCCACCACGATGTTGTTGACCGCCGTCGACTCCGTCACGCCGCGCACCAGCAACAGGGTCACCAGGCCGATGACCACCATGGCCGGCAGATTGACCACCCCGGTGCCAATCACCACGCCCTCATGATTCTTGACCAGAACCCCCGGCGCAGCCTGTAGCGCGGCGGGAATATTGACCCCGAAGTCGTGCATCAGGCTGACGAAATAACCGGACCAGCCCACCGAAACCGTCGACGCCGCCAGGCCGTACTCCAGCACCAGCAACAGCCCCATCACCCAGGCCGCCCCCTCGCCCATCGAGGCATAGGTGTAGGAATAGGCTGACCCCGAGACCGGCAGCGCCGCCGCCAGTTCCGCATAGCAAAGCGCCACGAAAGCACAGAGCGTGCCTGTAATGATGAACGAAATCATGATCGCCGGGCCGGAAAACTGGGCCGCCGCACGACCCGTCAGCACGAATATCCCGGTGCCGATGATGCACCCGATGCCCAGCAGGATCAGGTTGATCGCGCCGAGTGACCGCTTCAGCTCGCCCGTTTCGTGCTCGGACTGGATTTGCCCGACCGACTTGCGCAGGAAGATGCGCCCGATTCCGTTCGCCATTCGGCTGTTTCCCTAACGATTCTGCTCACGAGGAGCTATTTGATACGCTAGACGCGCGCGGCCCGGCTCGCAATCACCCGCCGATCAGCTCGCGTCATTCCAGTCACGTCCAGAGACCCGACCCTAAGCCGACATGAACGCACCGTCTCCCCCGCCCGCGCCGATCCGCGCCATGATCGCCCCGGTGACCCCGTTGCAGCAGAACTGCACCATCGTCTGGTGCGTGAAGACCAAAAAGGCCGCGATCATTGATCCCGGCGGCGAAGTTCCGCGCCTGATGGCCGCACTCGAGGAACAGGGCCTGACGCTCGAGAAGATCTGGATCACTCATGGCCATCTGGACCATGCGGGGGGCACGGCGGCGCTGAAGGCCCTGACCGGCGTCCCCATCGAGGGCCCGCACCCTGACGACGCGTTCTGGATCGACGACATCACCGCCTCTGGCGCCAAGTGGGGCATGCCGGAGGCGCAGAGTTTCACCCCCGATCGCTGGCTGCAGGACGGCGACACCGTGACCCTGGGCGAGACGGTGTTCGAGGTGATCCACTGCCCGGGCCATACCCCCGGCCATGTGATCTTCTTCAATCGCGAGGCTCGCTTCGCCCAGGTCGGCGACGTGTTGTTTCAGGGCAGCATCGGACGCACCGATTTCCCGCGCGGCAACTTCCAGGACCTGATCGACGCGATCACGCTCAAGCTCTGGCCGCTGGGCGACGATGTGCGGTTTGTCTGCGGCCACGGGCCAATGTCCAGCTTCGGACAGGAACGTCGGACCAATCCCTTTGTGTCCGACGCCGTTCTGGCCGGAGATTGATCGCCACCGCGCCTGCGTTTCAAGCTAGACATCGCGGTGTTACGCCGCGCACGCAATTTTGCGACCATGGAGCAAATCACTGAAATGGCCGAGGCCGGCGCCCGCATCCTGATGGTCGACGACGACCCGGGCATTCGTGACGTAGTGTCAGATTTCCTGGGCCGCCACGGTTACCGCGTCGAGACCGCCGCAGACGCCGACGAAATGGAACGCGCGCTGGAGCGGGGTCCGGTCGACCTGATCGTGCTGGATGTGATGCTGCCGGGCGAAGACGGTTTGGCCGTGTGTCGCCGTCTGACCTCTGCCGAGGGCGCCCCGCCGATCATCATGCTGTCGGCCATGGGTGAGGATACCGACCGGATCGTGGGCCTGGAACTGGGGGCCGATGACTATCTGGCCAAACCTTGCAACCCGCGCGAACTTTTGGCCCGGGTGCGCGCTGTGCTGCGTCGGGCCGAGCAACGCTCAACCTCGGGTGCGCTGGGGGCCGGGTGCGAATTCGCGGGCTGGCGACTGGATCTGGTGCGGCGCGAACTGCGCTCGCCGCCCGGCGTGGTGGTGAACCTGTCTTCGGGTGAGTTTTCCCTGCTCCGCGCGTTCGTCGAACGGCCACAGCGTGTCTTGACCCGCGATCAACTGCTGGAATTCGCGCGCGGGCCTGACTCCGACGCCTTCGACAGGGCCATCGATGTCCAGATCAGCCGTCTGCGGCGCAAGCTGGATGACGGCGGCGGAGGCCACGACCTGATCCGCACCATCCGCAACGAGGGCTACATGTTCACAGCCAAGGTCAAACGCTCGTGACCTCCAAGGCGCGGTACTCTGCGCCCCTGCTGGTGCAGATGCTGACCCTGACGGGCCTGTCCCTGGTGGCCGCCTGGGCCATCAGCACCCTGCTGCTGTTCCTGCTGCCGCCGCCTGCGCCGGACTTCTACCGTTTGTCCGAGATTGAGCAGACCTATCGCGGCGGGACTGTCGCCCTGAATGAGCGCCGGCCGCTGATGATCTCGACCCGTGACAAGGCGCCGACGCCAGAGCTTCGCGGTTCTTCCTTTGTCGCCATCCGCGCGAAGTTCGCTGCAGACATCGGTCTGCCGACGTCCAGCGTGGTCATCGCGGGGGAACGCGGGCCGCTGTCGGATCGAAATGTCGGGCGCGTCGTGCGCTATCGCGCCGCCCAGGGCATCTCGGACCGCGACGAGCACATCCTGATAGCCCCGTTTCAACTCGGCGTTCAGCAGCCAGACGGGCGCTGGAAGGTCGTGCAACGAAAGCCCACCGTCGGTCTGAACAGCTGGCAGCGGGGGCTGGCGCTCTGGTTTTCGCTCTCGGCGCTGGCCATGGCGCCCGTGGCATGGATCTTCGCGCGCCGCCTGACCAAGCCCATCCAGGAGTTCGCCGACGCCGCCGAACGCCTTGGCCGCGATCCGCGCGCGCCACCGCTGGAACTGAGAGGGCCGCCGGAGATCGGGGTCGCGGCGCTCGCGTTCAACCAGATGCAACAGCGCTTGCGGCGCTATGTGGAGGATCGCACCGCCATGATGGGCGCCATCGCCCACGATCTGCGCACGCCGCTGACCCGGCTCCGCTTCAGGATCGAGGGCTTGCCAGAGGACCAGCGCGGCAAATTCGCGGCCGATCTGGACCAGATGGAGGAGATGATCACCGCGACGCTCGCCTTCGTGAGGGACGCCACACGGCCCGGCGAACGCACGCACCTGGAACTGTCGTCCCTGGTGGAAAGCCTGTGCGACGAGATGGCCGAAACCGGCTCCCAGACAGAGGTCGAGCGCGGCGACAAGGTTGTGCTTCAGGGCGACCCCATGGCGCTGCGACGGCTAGTTTCAAACCTGCTGGAGAACGCCGTGAAGTTCGGGGGCACGGCCCGGGCCCGCGTCTTCGCCGACGCCGGCAACGCCATCGTGGAAATCGATGACGACGGACCCGGCATTCCGGCCGCCGACAGCGAAAAGGTCTTCGAACCGTTCTATCGGCGGGAGCCGTCACGAAGCCGGCAGACAGGCGGCATAGGGCTGGGCCTGGCTGTGGTCAGATCCATTGCGCGGGGCCATGGCGGTGATGTGAGCCTGACCAACCGCGCCGGCGGCGGCCTGACCGCGCGGGTGCATTTGCCGATCTAGAGCAACGTGCGCAATCGCGGAATCAATATGACCCGTCATCCCGCGGCTTGTCCGCGGGACCCATGTCGAGGCGTGCGCGAACAGAGGGCTGGGTCCCGCGGACAAGC
>JANNFM010000424.1:0-6926 GCA_031379795.1 Alphaproteobacteria bacterium | reverse complement strand
CCGAATTCCGGCAGGTAGCGGCCCAGCACCCCGGCCTCGGTCATGAGGGTCAGCGTGGTGCGGGGGTCACGACCGCGCGCCAGAATATCCAGAAACACTTTCGCCGCATGGCGGTCGCGTCGTACGGCCGAAGTGATCAGGGCGATAGCCCGCGAGGCCGCCGTGAATGCGTCGGGGTGCAGGTCCAGGTTCCGCTGATCGGCCACCTTGAACAGACGTAGCAGATTGGTCGGGTCGGTCTGGAAGATGTCGGGGTCTACGTCGAGACGTCCGCCGACCTCGACGAAGCCGGGCTCGTCCAGGGGCTTGCGGGTCACCTTGCGGCCCGGAATGAACCGCGAAATGCCGCGGGGCTCCATCTTGACCTGTTCGGCCTCCAGCTTGGCCGCGAACACCCGCGTCAGGGCGCCGACGTCCTTGGCGATCAGGAAATAGCGCCGCATGAACCGCTCGACAGCGGGGGCGTCGCCCCGGTCGCCATAGCCCATCCGCCGCGCGATTTCGGGCTGCAGATCGAACGTCAGCCGTTCCTCTGGCCGCCCTGTAGCGAAGTGCAGCTGGCCGCGCACGGCCCACAGGAAATCAAACGCCTGAACGAACGCGCGCACCTCGCGCCGCTCGAACATCTCCAGCTGCAGGACCTTTTCGATGGACTGACCGGGGTGCAGGTACTGGGCAATCCAGAACAGGGTGTTGAGGTCGCGAAGGCCGCCCTTGCCCTCCTTGATGTTGGGCTCGACCATGTAGCGGCTGGCCCCGGCGCGGGCGTGGCGTTCGTCGCGTTCCTTGAGCTTGGCGGCGACGAATTCGGCGCCGGTGCCACGCACCACCTCGGCCTGGAACCGCCGCATCAGCTCATCGGCCAGTTTTTCGTCGCCGGTCAGCCGCCTGGCCTCCAGGATCGAGGTGCGGATCGTGAAATCCTCGCGACTGAGCTTGATGCACTCCTCGATGGTCCGCGAGGCGTGGCCGACTTTGAAGCCCAGGTCCCACAGGGCATAGAGCATATATTCGATGACGCTCTCGGCGTGGGCGGTCTGTTTGTAGGGCCGGACGAACAACAGATCGATGTCGGAGAAGGGCGCCAGCGTGCCACGGCCATAGCCCCCCACCGCCATCAGGGCCAGGCGCTCGCCCTCGGTGGGATTGCGGGCGCGGAAGACGTGGACGGTGGTGAAATCCCAGAGCGCCGTGATCACCTCGTCGGTGACCCCCGAGATCAACCCGGCGGTCTCGATGCCGCCGGCCCCGTTTTCCAGCCGCTCTTTGGCGATCATCCGGCCCCTGAACAGGGCGGCCTTCAGGATATCAAGCGCGGCCTTGCGCTGGGCCGGTTCGTCGCCCTGAAGTTCCAACGCCGCGGTCGACAGCTGGCTGCGTAGCCGAACGCCGTCGACAACATATTCCAGGCGGGTGGGGCGAAGGCGTGTGGGCATCTTGGGCTAGGCCTATAGGCCGTTTTGCATGCGGGTGCAGGGTGTTCGCATCGGGCATGTTGCATGTACGGCATATTCACGTACACTGCGGCGAGAGGTTTGACCCGATGACTACCGCCCCTTCCCGTGCAGCCGCACCTCTTGAGCCTAAGAAGGCGCGCCTTGAGCTCCGGGTTGCTGCGTCCGCCAAGGACCTGATCCAGCGCGCCATGGCCGTCAGCGGCCTGACGGCGGGTGATCTCGCCTACGAGGGCGCCCGCCGGGTTCTGGATGAGCATGAGCGTATGCTGCTGGCGGGCGCTGACCGCGACGCTTTTCTGGATGCGATCATCAATCCGCCGACGCCGTCGCCGAGACTGGTCGCGGCGCTGCGCCGGCGCCGTGAGCCGGCGAGCTGAGGTTTGGGCGTCGTCTTTGAACCGCTGGACCGCCAACACGACCGGACCCAATTTTCGAGCGGACAGCCTGAGCTTGATGCGTGGTTCCGTTTGCGCGCCGGCCAGGACCAGCGCCGCAATGTGGCGCGCGTGTTTGTCGCGAACGACGCGGATCAGGGGGTGGTCGGGTTCTACAGCCTGGGCGCCTTCACCCTGGCCCTGAGCGATCTGCCGCCGGCGATGGCGCAGGCGCTGCCCCGCTACGACGCCATTCCGGCGGCGCTGATCGGTCGGCTCGCGCGCGACGAACGGGTAAGAGGGCAAGGCCTCGGAGAGTTGTTGCTGGCGGACGCAATCACGCGAATTCTCGACGCAGGCCGGTCGCTTGCCGTCTTCGCGATCCTGGTCGACGCCAAAGATGCCCGCGCGGCCCGGTTCTATGGCGAATTCGGGTTTCACCCGTTTCCCAGCCGCCCGGAGCGAATGTTCCTCCTGACCTCGGTGGCGAAAGCGGCGGACAACCCGGCGAGATAGTCGTCGCTCACCCGCCCGCCGTCGCCAGAACCGCGGACAGCGCCCGGGTTCCGTCCCAGACCGCCCCCATCCAGCCTGCTCCCCGCGCCGTCTCGACGTTGGCGGCCGTGTCGTCCAGCAGCAGCAGGTCTCGCCCTGCAAACCCTGTGCGGGCCTCAACCGCCGCATAGAACTCCGGATCGGTCTTCTTCCAGCCGATGTCGGCGGCATAGTGCATGGCGTCGAAGCGGTCACGCAGGCCCAGCGTGGTCCAGAGATAGCCCGCGCGTTCATGCTCCTGGATGGTGGCCAGGTGGAGCTGCACGCCGGTGGCCCGGAGCGTGGCCAGGTCCGCCAACAGGGCCCGGTCCAGCTCGGCGTCCTTGGCGAACCAGTAGGCGGCGAGTTGGTGGCTGGTCAGGTGTGGGGCATGCTTAGCGAGGACCGGCCCCAACCGTTCATGGAGCGTTGCTCGACCAAGCACCACGTCGTTCCAGTGCGGTTTGAAGAAGTGGGTTTGCAGTGTTGCGCTCGAGATCCCTAGATCTGTCTCCAACCCGACGGCCCAGCCACCTGCGCGCGGTAGAATGACGACACCATCGACGTCGACCATCAGCGCCTTCACCCCAGTAACCCCTTCAGCCGATACAGCGCGTCCATCGCCTCGCGCGGGCTCATGCCGTCGGGGTCCAGCACCGTAAGCGCCTCTTCGACCTTGCTGGGGCCGAAGCGGGTGACGGGTTCGGCGACGGCGGCGAACAGGGGCAGGTCGTCGAGGTTGGCAGGGCCAGAGGCTTCCTTTTCCAGCCGTTCCAGCACCTGTTTCGCGCGCGCCACCACGCCGGGCGGCACACCGGCCAGCTTGGCTACCTGAACGCCGTAGCTCCGGTCCGCCGCGCCGGGCCCCGCCTCGTGCAGGAAGATCAGGTCGCCGTTCCACTCGCGGGCCTTGAGGCTGAGGTTGGAGACATGCGCGAGCCGTCCCTCCAGCACGGCCAGCTCGTGATAGTGGGTGGCGAACAGGGCGCGGCAGCGGTTGGTTTCGTGCAGGGCCTCGGCGCAGGCCCAGGCGATGGCAAGGCCATCATAGGTGGCGGTGCCCCGGCCGATCTCGTCCAGGATCACTAGGCTGCGCGGGGTGGCCTGGGTCAGGATCGCGGCGGTCTCGACCATCTCCATCATGAAGGTCGAGCGGCCCCGGGCCAGGTCGTCGCCCGCGCCCACGCGACTGAACAGCCGGTCGACGATGCCCAGCCGCAGGCGTTTGGCCGGCACGAAGCAGCCGGACTGGGCCAGCACGGCCAGCAGGGCGTTCTGGCGGAGAAACGTGGATTTGCCGGCCATGTTCGGGCCGGTGACGATGGACAGGCGTGGGCCGCCGACGCCCGCGCCATCCAGCCGACAATCATTGGGCGTGAAGGGATCGCCTGCGCGTCGGACAGCAGCCTCGACCACCGGGTGGCGCGCGGCCTCGGCCTCAAAGGCAGTGGAGCGGTCCAGGATGGGGCGGCTGGCCCCCACGTCGTCGGCCCATTCGGCCAGGGCGGAGGCGACGTCGAGGGTTGCGGCCGCCTGCGCCGCCGCCTGGATCGCGCCAGCAACGCCTGTGGCGGCGCCGCGCCAGGCTTCAAACGTGTCGAGCTCGATGGCCAGGGCCCGTTCGGCAGCCTGGGCGATCTTCGCGTCCAGTTCGGCCAGCTCGACGGTGGTGAAGCGCACCTGATTGGCCAGCGTCTGGCGGTGGATGAAGGTGGCATTGAGCGGCGCGCTCATCAGCGGCTCAGCGGCCTTGGCCGTGGTCTCGACGAAATAGCCCAGCACGGCGTTGTGGCGGATCTTCAGGGAGACGCCGCTCTCGCCAGCCAGCTGCGCCTCAAGGGCGGCGACCACCCGGCGGCTGTCGTCACGGAGCGCCCGGGCCTGGTCCAGTTCAGGCCGCACCCCCTCGGCCACGAAGCCGCCGTCTCGGGCAAGCGCCGGCAGGTCGGGGCCGAGACCCGCCACCAGCAGATCGCGGAACGCAGCGAGATCGGCGAGACCCGACAGATCAAGCGCCCCCAGTGCTGCAAGGGTTTCGGCAGGCAGGTCCACCAGCGGGTCGCGGGTGTCGGAGAACTGGCGGCACACCGTTTCGCCCAGGGTAAGGCCGTCGCGCAGGGCGCCCAGATCGCGCGGGCCGCCTCGGCCCAGCGCCAGCCGCGACAGGCCGCGCGCCATGTCGGGCAGGCCCTTCAGCGTTTCGCGCAACCGTTGCCGCTGGGGACGACGCTCACAGAACCAGGCCACGGCGTCGAGGCGAACGTCGATGGCTGCGGGGTCCAGCAATGGCCTGCCCAGCCGGGCGCTGAGCATCCGTGCGCCGGGCGCGGTCACCGTGCGATCAATGGCAGCCAGCAGCGAGCCTTCGCGCGATCCGGATGTGGCCCGCTCGATCTCCAGGCTGGTGCGCGTCGCCGGGTCGATGATCATCACATCGGCCTCGCCCGCGCGGCGCGGCGGCGAAAGGACCGGAACCCGGCCTGCCTGGGTCGTTTCAAGGTGCGCGGCAATCAGGCCCAGGGCGGAAATCTCCGCGCCTGACAACGGCCCGAAGCCATCCAGGGTCTCGACCCCGTACAGCCGCTTCAGCCGCGCCTCGGCGGCCCCGGGCTCGGCCAGGGCACCGGGCATCGGTTGAACGAACCCACCAGCCGACTTCAGGGCATCAGAGACTGCCTCGTCGGCGAACAGTCGGTCTGGAACGAGGATCTCCGACGGTCCGAGCGCCGCCAGCGCCGAGGCCAGCCCCGACACCGTGATCGCCATGCATTCCACCTCGCCGGTGGAGAGCTCGACACTGGCCACCGCCGCAGATCCGGCGCGCACCGACACCGCCGCCAGCCGGTTGGCGCCGCGCGCGTCCAGCAGGCCGTCCTCGGTGAGGGTGCCAGGCGTCACCACCCGCACGACATCGCGGCGCACGACCGCCTTGGAGCCGCCCCGACGTTTAGCGGTTTCCGCGTCCTCCAACTGATCGCAGACGGCCACCTTGAAGCCTGCACGGATCAGCTTGGCCAGATAGGCTTCCATGGCGTGGGCGGGGACCCCCGCCATGGGGATCGGTGCGCCGCCGTGCTGGCCCCGTGCGGTGAGGGTAATGCCCAGCGCCGCCGAGGCCTTCTGCGCGTCCTCGAAGAACAGTTCGTAGAAGTCGCCCATGCGGAAGAAGACCAGGGCGTCGGGCTGGCTGGCCTTGGCCTCGAAAAACTGCGCCATCACGGGGGTCGCCCCGGCGGCGTCAGGTGTCTGGGAAATCCGGGCGTTCATGGGCGTGGCCGACGCTAAAGGATGACGCCGCCGTCCGCACCCCTTGAACGGAGCCCCGCGAGCGCCAAGCTGTGGATGGATGTCTCGCGAACGCCTCGATACCCGATTCCAGATCTTCCCGGCCGGTCCGAACGACGCGGCGGATCTGGCCCGTGTCCACATTGAAAGCTGGCGGGAGACCTATGCCGGGGTCCTGTCCGAGGCCTGGCTGGCGCGGTTGTCGCTGACCGGGCACGCGGGACGCTTTGCGCGGATGCTCTCGAAACCCGCGCCGGACGACGTCACCCTGACGGTGGCCGATCCGTGGGGGCTGGTGGGGTACGCCCAGGGCGGGCGTTCCCGTCGCGGGATTGCGGGTGAGGCCGAGGTCATGACCCTCTACCTGCTGCGTTCCGCCCAGAAGCAGGGCTTGGGCCGACGGCTGTTGACCGACACGGCCCGGGTGCTGGCGGCCCAGGGGGCACAGACTTTGGTGATCTCGGTGCTGCACGACAATCTGGCTGCCCGTAGTTTCTATGAGCATCTGGGCGGCGTCGCCGAACCGGCCCGGCGTGAGCGCGGCCCTGACGGCGGGGTCTACCTCGAGGTCGCCTATGCCTGGCCGGACATCAGCCTGCTGACGGGTTGACCCTCAAGCCGCGACGTTCGCCGCAGAGGTGAGCGACACGAACACGTCCTCAAGGTCCGGCTCCTCGGTGGAGATATCCTTGATGTGCAGGCCCGCAGCCCGGACCGCCGCCAGCACCTGTTCGACGCTGGACTGACCCGTGCGGTAGGTCACCGAGAAGCCACCCGACTTCAACATTCTGGTCTCGAAACCTGCCAGGGTGGGCGCTTCCGCCAGCGGCTGATCGGGGGTGACCAGCACCATGCGGGTATCCATTCGTTGCAGCAAAGTCGCCGTGGGCTCGCAGACCACCACCTCGCCACGGTTGATGATGGCGATCTGGTCGCAGAGTTCCTGGGCTTCCTCCAGATAGTGGGTGGTGAGCACGATGGTTACGCCCTTGCGGTTCAGCTCCAGCACGTAGTTCCAGAGCTGTTTGCGCAGTTCGACGTCCACCCCGGCGGTGGGCTCGTCCAGGATCAACACCGGTGGATTGTGCACCATGGCCTTGGCGACCATCAGCCGGCGCTTCATGCCGCCCGACAACTGGCGCACATAGGCATTGGCCTTGTCGGCAAGGCCCAGCGCCGCCAACAACTCATCGGTGCGCCGCTCGGATCGGGGCACGGCATACATGCCCGCCGCCACCTCCATGGATTCCCGGGGCGTGAAGAAGGGGTCGGCGGA
>JANNFM010000354.1:0-6154 GCA_031379795.1 Alphaproteobacteria bacterium | reverse complement strand
GTCAAGCGCCGCGCGTAGGGCTCGACCTGACGCACCCTGGCTGTCGAACGGCGGCGTCAGGACCCGCAGGCAGGCCCCACGAATCTCGAGCCGGTCCAGCGCCTCCATCAGGGCCCGGTGGCTGATCGCCAGATGGTCAAGCCCTGGCACAATCAGCAGGTCGCCGGGGCCAATGAAGTCGAGGATCGAGGTCAGGACATCCTGGCCGGTCGCCGAGGGCTCGAAGCGCACGACCTGACAGCCGGCGGCTTCCAGATCAGCGACCTCACGATGGCCGGTCGCGTCCCTTTGCCGGGCATAGCCGATCTTCAGCATCCCCACCGCCACCCTCACGACCCTGCCAGCGCAGGTCTGCAAGGTCCCAAATCCCGCCGCCATAGCCAAGCCGTGCGGAGATTAAATTTCGGCAATGAAAGTGCTGTTAGAACAGATACTTAGGCGAAATTGTGGCCGGAACTGGCCGAATGTGGCGCTGCCGTGGCCCAGGCCTCTCTCGGACGCTTCAGGATGAACTCCCGGTCGACCGTGCGCCCGACCTTGAAGCCGTATTCCCCCACCGTCCCGAACCCCTCGCGTGCATAGAACCGCTGGGCGCCATGGTTCTGCGACCACACTCCGATCCAGACATTTCGCGGCCCATCCGCCTGCAGCCAGGCAATCACCTCGGCGAACAGGCGCCGGCCCAGACCCCCGCCCTGGCGACCCTTGATGAAATAGATGCGCTTCAGCTCACCGCACTCGGGCGTGACCTGATCGTGCGGCAAGTCGCAGGGGCCAGCCAGCGCATAGCCTATGGCCTCGCCACCCTCCTCGACCAGCCATGCGGCCCTGCGCGGATCGGCCAGATCGGACCGGGTCTTGTCCAGGCTATAGGCCTCGACCAGAAAATCGCGCAGATCATCGGCGTGGTAGAGATGACCAAACGTCTCGACGAACGTGCGGGCCCCCAGTTCGGACAACACCGCGGCGTCCGCAGGAACCGCGCGCCGAATCACAGCTTCAGGCATCCACGAGCCCCGATTTTACGTTAGACTGAGACATGACCGTCGCGCTTTACACCCATCAGGACATGCTCGGCCACTGCCCCGGTGACGGCCACGCCGAACGGCCGGAGCGTCTGCGGGCGGTGACGGATGCGTTGGCCGATTCGACACTGGATTTCACACCGTTTGATACGCCACTTGTGACAAACGCGGACCTGTTGCGTGTCCATCAGGCGGACTATCTCGCGGCGATTTTCGGGAACGCGCCGACGGAGGGCCTGCTGGAGCTCGATCCCGACACGACCATGTCACCGGGCAGCCTGACCGCCTCGCGCCGGGCCGCCGGTGCCGTCGCGCAGGCCGTCCGCGACGTGGCAGACGGCCGGAGCCAACGGGCGTTCTGCGCTGTCCGCCCGCCGGGTCATCATGCCGAGCCCGGACTGGCGATGGGCTTTTGCCTGTTCTCCAACGTCGCTGTCGCGGCCCAGGTCGCCCGGTCGGTCGGGTTCGCCAGGGTGGCTGTTGTGGATTTCGATGTTCATCACGGCAACGGCACGCAAGCTGCCCTGGCCGGTCAGGCCGGGATGTTCTTCGCCTCGATCCAGGCCTGGCCGATGTGGCCTGGCACAGGGCACCCCTCCGAACGCGTTCCGGACAATGTGGCCAACGCCATCTCGCCGGACGGCGCACCGGCCCAGGTCTGGCGCGCGGCCTTTGAAGGCCTGATGGACCGGGTGGACGCCTTTGCCCCCGACCTGATCCTGGTGTCCGCCGGGTTCGACGCCCACCATCGTGATCCCGTCAGCGGCGGCAGCCAGAGCCTGGACCACGCCGACTTCGCCTGGGCGACGCGGGCGATCGTCTCGGTGGCCAACCGTCACGCCAAGGGTCGGGTTGTGTCGTCGCTTGAGGGCGGGTACGACCTTGAGGCTCTGGGTCGCTCGGCACTCGCGCATGTCGGCGCGCTGGGCGAAGTTTGAGGGATAGGGCAGGCAGGTGCGGTTGATCGGTCACGCCACTTCGGGTCAGCGTCCAGCGCCTTGACCGATTTGACACCCAATTCGATGCGGCCGGGCGCCATCGTGCTGGCCCGGCACGGCGAGCCGGCGCTATCGCGCAAGGTGTTGCTGAATGCCGAAGGCTACCGGGCATTCTGGGCACAATATGAGGTTGGCGGCATCCTGCCCGGTCAGACCCCGCCGGATCGTCTGAAACGCTTTGTGACGGACTGCGGCACTCTGGTCACGTCGACCCGCCTGCGCGCGATCCAGAGTGCGCAGACCGTGGTCGGCGATCGCGCCTTTGATCGCCATGAGGTCCTGATCGAAGCGCCCCTGCCGCCGCCACGGTTTCCCGGCTGGGTGACGTTTTCGCCGCGCATCTGGGGCTTCGTGACCCGGGTCTGGTGGTGGTATCTGAACTACCACGACGGCCAGGAGAGCCGTGCCGAAGCCGAGGCTCGCGCAGACCACGCCGCAGCCATGCTGATCGACCTGTCTGCCACGGGCGAAAACGTGGTGGTGATGGCCCACGGCTTCTTCAATCACCTCATCGGCCGCAGCTTGCGCAAGCAGGGCTGGAAACTGGTCGAGAGCGAGGGCTACAAATACTGGTCCATGCGGCGGTGGGAACGGGGCTGACAGCCGGGCTGGCGACGCCTAAAGAACCTTCCATGTCCGAACCCGCCGACATCACCACCATGACCTTCGAGACCGCGCTCTCCGAGCTGGAGCAGATCGTGGCGAAACTGGAGTCCGGTCAGGCCCCGCTGGAGGATTCGATCCGCATGTACGAGCGCGGGGCGGCTCTGAAGGCGCACTGCGAGGAACGCCTGGCGGCGGCCCGGCTGCGCGTTGAAAAGATCGTTATGAGTGCTGGCGGCGCGCCCGGCGTAGAGCCCGCCGAGTTCAACTGATGGACCTGGCCCGCCGCGTCGCGGAGGCAGCCGACCTGGTCACCGTGGCGCTGGACGAACTGTTGCCGCGTGCCGATGGTCCCGAGAGCCGCCTGACCGAGGCCATGCGCTATGCGGCACTTGGGCCGGGCAAGCGGCTGCGGACCTTCTTCGCACTTGAGACCGGGCGGATGTTCGATGTCGATGACCGTCACGTGCTTCGCGCGGCTTGCGCTCTCGAATGCGTCCACGCCTACAGCCTGATCCACGACGACCTGCCCTGCATGGACGACGACGACGTGCGCCGGGGTCGCGCCACGGTGCACATCGCCTATGACGAAATGACCGCCGTCCTGGCCGGGGACGCCCTGCAGACCGCGGCCTTCGAGATCCTGGCTCATCCCGATACCCATCCGGACGGCACGGTTCGCGCCGAGCTGGTCATGCGGCTGGCGATGGCAGCGGGTGCGCGGGGCATGGTCGGTGGCCAGATGATCGACATGCTGGGCGTGCGCGAGGACCTGGGCGGCGTGGCCCGGATGCAGCGCCTGAAGACCGGGGCCCTGATCACCTGTGCCTTTGAGCTGCCAATGGTGCTGGCCCACGCTCAGGACGCCGAGCGTCATGCCCTCACCGCGTTCGCCCATGATCTGGGTCTGGCCTACCAGATCGTTGACGATCTGCTGGACGCTGAGGGGGACGCCGCAGTCATGGGCAAGGCTGCGGGCAAGGATGCTGCGGCAGGCAAGACCACTTTCGTCACCCTGCTGGGGGCCGAGGCCGCCCGCGAGCGTCTGGGTCTCCTGCGGATGCAGACAAAATCTCATCTGGATCCGTTCGGGGCGCGGGCTGATTTCCTGCGGGACAGCGTCGATTTCGTGCTAGAGCGCCGCCAGTAATTTTGCGAGGACGTCCGCGTTCAATGCCGCCAGAAACACCCCTTCTCGACACGGTTGCCTCGCCTGCCGACACCCGCGACCTGACCATTCCGCAGCTGCGGCAACTGGCCGACGAACTTCGGGCTGAAACCATCGACGCGGTGTCGCAGACCGGCGGGCATCTGGGTGCGGGTCTGGGCGTGGTCGAGCTGACCGTCGCGTTGCACCACGTCTATGAGACGCCGAAGGACATTCTGATCTGGGACGTGGGCCATCAGGCCTATCCACACAAGATCCTCACGGGCCGTCGCGACCGCATCCGCACCTTGCGCCAGGGCGAAGGCCTGTCAGGCTTCACCAAACGCTCTGAGAGCGAATACGACGCCTTTGGTGCCGCCCATGCCGCCACCTCGATCTCGGCAGCGCTGGGCTTTGCCGCCGCCCGTGACGCCAAGGGCCAGGACAACAAGGTGGTCGCCGTCATCGGTGACGGCTCGATGAGCGCCGGCATGGCCTATGAGGCGATGAACAACGCCTCCGAGACCACCAAACAGCTGACGGTCATCCTCAACGACAACGACATGTCCATCGCCCCGCCGGTGGGGGGCATGAGCGCCTATATGGCCAGGCTGGTGTCGGGTGGCGGCTATCAGTCGCTGCGCAATCTGGGCAAGGCGGTCTCGAAGGCCTTCCCGAAGCCGCTGCAGGAAGCCGCCCGCAAGGCCGAGGAATATGCGCGCGGCATGGTCACCGGCGGCACCCTCTTCGAGGAACTGGGCTTCTACTATGTCGGGCCCATCGATGGCCACGACATGGACGCCCTGGTCAATGTGCTGAGGAACGCCCGCAAGATCGACGACCGCCCGGTGCTGGTTCACGTCGTGACCCAAAAAGGTAAAGGCTACGCCCCCGCCGAGAGCGCCGCGGACAAGTACCACGGCGTGGTCAAGTTCGACGTGGTCACCGGCAAGCAGAACAAGGCCCAGGCCGGTGCGCCGCAGTACACAAAAGTGTTCGCCCAGGAACTGGTCAAGCGAGCCGAACTCGACCCGACGATCATGGCGATCACCGCCGCCATGCCCTCGGGCACAGGCCTGGACCTGTTCGGCGAACGGTTCCCGGAGCGGATGTTCGACGTCGGTATCGCCGAACAGCACGCAGTGACCTTTGCGGCCGGCCTGGCCGCCGATGGCATGAAGCCGTTCTGCGCAATCTATTCGACCTTCCTGCAACGCGGCTACGACCAGGTCGTTCACGACGTGGCGATCCAGGGCTTGCCGGTCCGCTTCGCTATCGACCGGGCCGGTCTTGTGGGGGCCGACGGCGCCACGCACGCTGGCTCATTTGACATCGGCTATCTGGGCCAACTTCCGGGCATGGTGCTGATGGGCCCGGCCGACGAGGCCGAGTTGGCCCATGCCGTGGCCACCGCTGTGGCCATCGACGACCGCCCCTCGGCTTTCCGCTATCCGCGCGGGGAGGGCACCGGCGTCGCCATACCTGAGCTGGCCGCCCCGTTCGAGATCGGCAAGGGCCGGATTGTCCGGGAAGGTACGGCGGTGGCGATCCTCTCGTTCGGCACCCGCCTGGGCGAGGCTCTGAAGGCCGCAGACATGCTGGCCGCGCGAGGCCTTTCGGCGACCGTAGCCGACGCGCGTTTCGCCAAGCCACTGGATATCGATCTGCTGCTCCGCCTGGCCCGTGACCACGAGGCGCTGATCACCGTCGAGGAGGGCTCTATGGGCGGCTTCGGAGCTTTCGTGCTGCACGCGCTGGCCCGGCACGGTGCGCTGGATCGTGGCCTGAAGGTCCGTACCCTGACCCTGCCAGACATCTTCCAGGATCACGACAAGCCGGACATCCAGTACGCAGACGCCGGGGTCGACGCTGACGGCATCGTGCGCGGCGCATTGGACGCCTTGGGGATCAGCAACGCTACGGCAGCGGGGCGGCGGGCTTAGGCTTCGATGACCAAGACGGCCCTAGATCCGCAGGAAGTTCACTGGCGCAAATTTGAGCGTTTCTTGGCAAGAAGCTCGACGCCAGAGTGGGTGTTTCGCGGTCATTCTGATCATAAGTGGGGCCTTCGACCTAAGATCGGGCGTGAAGACGCACTGAAGGTAAAATGGGAAGAGGCGAGCGAGCGGGGATTATTTGAGGAATTCAAACGCCGCGCCCGGCAGTTTGAGTCTGGGGTTGAGTTTGACAGCTGGGATTGGTTGGCGCTTTCCCAACACTATGGGCTTCCGACGAGACTTTTAGAGGCTGACTGAAAAAGAAGGTGGGTGATTTCAATTGGTTGTGATTCCGTTGGGTTGCGAAGCTCAATGGAGGACACATGGCCTGGACCGAAACCACCCGGGGGCACTATCGGCGTGATGGGTTGCGATACGCAAGTG
>JANNFM010000327.1:0-6691 GCA_031379795.1 Alphaproteobacteria bacterium | reverse complement strand
CCTCCGTTCGCGCCCGCCTCGACATGGGTCCTGCGGACGAGCCGCGGGATGACGAGCCATAGTGATTCCGCTTTTGCGCCGTTTGTTCTTGGCACCCACGCGCCATGGACTGGCAGGACCGTGGATTGTGATTGCCGCATCGCCACGAGCGGACATTCCGAACGGCAGGGATGGGGGGATTACGGACCTTAACCTACACGGGATGATTGATTGTCGTTCGACCCGAGCAGCATCATTGGTGACTGCATGGCAGACCAGCAAAATGTCGCCCCCTGGGACGTCTAGCCAACGCGCTTGATCCCCAACGTCGAAGTATCGTCCATCAACTTCACAGCCGAACGTTTCCCCTGCCTTGCCGCTCTCTATGGACGCCGCGAAAGCGGACCATGGCACTGCAGCCATCCGCACCAGATGCTCCTCTGCGAGCTCGACGAGTGTGTCATCTACAGTCATGCCGCGAATGAGTAATGAAGGCGCGGTTGCCCGCAAGCGGACTCTCCGAATCTCGGCAACGGGTCGAACCTGTCTTTAGGCCGACGCCCGGAAGCAGACGTTACGGCTCGGTGCCGGATAGCAGACCCTCCCAAAGGCTGTTCAGGGGGGAGCGCGGATGTCGGGTGAAGCGCCGGATCAACCTCCGTGAGCTTCCGCGATGCTTTCCAAGCCGAAGCCGTCGATGAACACGCCTGAGCAAGGTTGGCGTGAGCCGTTGATCCATTTGGCCGCGCGCAGCGAGCCCCTCACAGGAGATGCCTCGATCAACGTGGCAAACGGCGCACCATCCATGTCAACTGTCACCCCATCGGCGATATCGAAGGTGCCGAGGTAAATGACATCACCAGTTTGGAGATCCACACTGGGAGCCTCCAAGCAGGTTTGAATTCCAGAAACACCAGCCACGCGCCAACGTCCGGGCGGGATCGACACCGCCGTTGCAGCGACACCCGCTCGTTTGGAGGGCGACTTGACGAAAAAGACGTTGCTTTGGCCATCTTCCAGGGCCGACCCATCCGCGCCAACGCGCATGAAACCCAAGACGCCCCCCCCACCCATCACTCTTACCAAGGCGACAGCATCGCTCCCGCTTGTGGGCGCGACCAGCTCGGGGCGCAGTTGCTTTGCGTATCGCTCTTTGGGTGGTCGCTGCTTGGGGGGTTTTGAACGAACACTGTTGAGCTGGTCCAAATCGATGGACCTCAACGTGAGGGAGGGATTGTCGCCGAAAGGGGCGCGCAGTGTGTCGGATAGCCTGCTTGCTCCGCCCTGACCTCTTCCAAAGGTCCTGACAACCGACCCATGAGGTGGGTCGATACCAATCCAGTGGGCCAATGTGTCGGCCAGCTCACGTGGCTTGAGGCGAGCCGCTGCCACGCCTTCAGCGTCTGGCAGTCGCACCACTCGCCACCGGCGAACTACCATGCAGTTCTCGAGATTTGCGCTGGTCCGCACCGCGGCCACACCGCTCGAGAGCAGCCCGGGCCCTACGATGAGGTTCACTGTGGGCAAGCTGTCGATGATGTCGAGGCAGCCGGCAAGATCTTTGTACAAGGCGACTTCGTCGGCCCCCGGCCGGTTGAAGTAGGTAGCGCCAGGGCTGGAACGCACTGACGCTGGGCCAGCTAGGGCGCCGCCTAGGAGCATCGTGGCGCTCAGCCCCACGATGAGAATCCCGCACTTCCAATTGGCCACGTATTTTACGATTCCCAGTAAGCCTGTGGTCCGGGGTGCCGATGCCCCCGCTAGCTCAACTTTAGCGTAGATCGTGCGGGCGTCCACTAAGGGGTCGCTTCTCACCGTTGGCTTCCGACCCGTAGCCGGACGTTCGATCAACAGCTACGCCACCGGACCGTCGGCACTCAAGTGTCAGATTCTGACGACTAGCGCTCTGACGTCTTTGCATCGGCGCGCGCGGTCTGGCGGCACTCTGAAGCCTGCTGCTCCGCGATGCTGGAGATCGTCCGGAACCGAGCCTCTAGGTCGTCGATGATGTCGACGTTGGTGCTGCGGGCTAGCACCTCCTGGTTCAGATACCGCGAGGTGATCGTGTAGTTGAAGCTGCCGAACCAGGCCGAGCGTTGGCCGCCGTCGTCGATGACCACGAATTTGGCGTGCATCGGCAGGCCTTCGACGTCGCAGTATCGGCGGATGTTGACGCCGGCCTTGTCGAGCTCCTTGAAGACACCCTTGGGTACCCGGCGCGCGGTGTCGTGAACGACGAGATCAATTTCTGCGCCGCGCTCTGCCGCTTTTGCCAGCTGCCGGGCGAAGGGGCCCTGATCCATGTGCGAGATCGCAGCCTGGACCCGGTCCCCGGGACCAAGCTGGGCCACGCGCCGATCCACGATGTCGGGTCGCAGTCGCGGGAAGTAGTAGAGCCGGGCGTCCTCGAACTTGCGGGCCCGGTTCATGCCCCGGTCAAAGCGCGAGATGCGCTTGCCCTTCCAGAGCCTCTTGGCCTGGCGATGGAGGGACTGGGCGACCTCCGGATCCCGGAAGGCCACCAGCAGGTTCTGGCCGCGATCCTGGTCGCCAATGTCGGCGATCAGCGCGGCGTCGGGCGTTTCGTCGCCCGATGGGTTGAACGACCCGATAATCGACTCGGGTTCGGGGCCGGTGAATGTGTAGATCTTGGCGTGCAGGTTTGAGAGCCCGAACCAGGAATTCTGCAGCCGCAGCCCCTCGCCCAGACCGGCGCGGAGGGTGTCGATCACCGCCGAATTCGCGCCGCTCTTTCGTGGGGTGCCCTCGATCCGGATCCGGACCTTGACCCCCCGCCTCTGGGCGGCGACCAGGCTCTCGGCGAGGTCCAGGTCGCGGAAATAATAGGTCGCCCAGATGATTTCGCTGCCGGCCGGTGCCGCTTCCACCTTGGCCTTCAGAACATCGCGGAGCGCGCGAGGGGGCAAGTCAGGCCCGCCGTAGTAGACCTCGGTCTGCGGACGCGCGACCGCCCGGGAGACGGCCGATACGTCAACCTTCAGCGCCGTTTCGGTGTCCAGCCACATGCCAGTCTCGCGGTCCGCTGAATGCCAGCGTCATCCGGATCGACCATAGCCGGTGTGCTGACGGAATTGCAATTTACCGGACACGTAGTGCCCCGGTTTTGTGACAGAGCCGTGCATGAACGGTGCCAGTTGGAAGAATCTGCCCCGGCATGAGGGCGCTGCCCATCGACAAGGGTGGATCATGCCGGGTAAATGCCCGCGAGATGCACACACGGCCCTCCTCAGTTGAGGCATCGGGTCGCGTTTCGGTGTGCTTGCGTGAGAGACGATGATGGGGCTGCCCGAGCGGCAAGGACTGTACGATCCGGCGAACGAGCACGATGCGTGCGGCGTGGGCTTTGTGGCGAACATCAAAGGCCGCAAATCCCATGAGGTGGTGCGCTCGGGTCTGCAGATCCTGTTGAACATCGACCATCGCGGCGCGGTGGGCGCGGACCCTCTTGTGGGCGACGGCGCCGGCATCCTGATCCAGATTCCCGACGGGCTTTACCGCGCCTGGGCCGCGGAGGCTGAGGTCGACCTGCCGCCTGCCGGTGAATACGCCGTCGCCATGTGCTTCCTGCCGCAGGACCCGCTCGCCCGCGCCGCCGCGCTGGAGCAGTTCGAGCACTATCTGAAGGTCGAGAAGCAGCCCTTGCTGGGTTGGCGCGACGTGCCTACCGACCCCACCGGCCTCGGTGAGGCGGTGCTGGCCTCCATGCCGATGATCCGTCAGGCCTTCATCGGTCGTGGCCCCAACGTCAAGGATCAGGACGCCCACGAGCGCAAACTCCTGGCGGTGCGCAAGCAGTTCCAGAATCCGCTGGCTGATCTGGCCGCCAGGCGTGGCCTGCCGGACCTGGCCAATGTCTATATGCCGTCGTTCTCGACGCGCACGGTGGTCTACAAGGGCCTGCTGCTGGCCGGTCAGGTGGGGACGTTCTACACCGACCTGGCGGATGAGCACTGCACCTCGGCGCTGGCGCTGGTGCACCAGCGGTTTTCTACCAACACCTTCCCGTCGTGGAAGCTGGCCCACCCCTATCGGTTCATCGCCCACAACGGCGAGATCAACACCGTTCGCGGCAATGTGAACTGGATGAACGCGCGCCGTCGTTCGCTGGAAAGCGACCTGATCGGCCCGGACCTCAACAAGATGTGGCCGCTGATCCCGCACGGTCAGTCGGATACGGCGTGCCTGGACAATGCCCTTGAGCTGCTGGTGGCCGGCGGCATCCCGCTGGCGCAGGCGGTGATGATGCTGATCCCGGAGGCCTGGGCCGGCAATCCGCTGATGGATGCCAAGCGCAAGGCCTTCTACGAATATCACGCCGCCCTGATGGAGCCGTGGGACGGACCCGCCGCCGTGGCCTTTACCGACGGTCGCCAGATCGGCGCCACGCTGGACCGCAACGGACTGCGGCCCGCCCGCTTTGTGATCACCGACCAGGACCATGTGATCATGGCGTCGGAGGTTGGCGTGCTGGACGTTCCTGAGGAACGCATTGTGCGCAAATGGCGCCTCCAGCCCGGCAAGATGCTGCTCATCGATATGGAAGAAGGGCGCATCATCGAGGACGAGGAGATCAAGCGCACCCTTGCCGAGGCCGAGCCCTACGAAGAATGGCTGGCCGAGACCCAGTTCAAGCTGGAAGAGCTGTCGATGGACGGCGTGGTCGGCGACGCGGTGACCAACGATCCCGAGACCCTGCTGGATCGCCAGCAGGCGTTTGGCTACACCCAGGAGGACCTGCAGTTCTTCCTGGAACCGATGGGCCGCGACGGGGACGACCCGCTGGGCTCCATGGGCTCCGACACGCCGATTGCGGTGCTCTCGCAGCGGCCGAAGCTGATCTACGAATATTTCAAACAGAACTTCGCCCAGGTCACCAATCCGCCGATTGATCCGATCCGCGAGGAACTGGTCATGAGCCTGGTGTCGATGATCGGACCGCGCCCCAACCTGCTGGGTCGCAACGCCGGCACGCACAAGCGCCTGGAAGTCGCCCAGCCGATCCTCACTGACGAGGATCTGGCCAAGATCCGGGCCGTGCACGAACTGCTGGACGGCGCCTTCCGCACCACGACGCTCGACGCCACCTGGGCGGCGGACGAGGGCGCTGCCGGTCTGGACGCGGCCATCGAGCGGCTGTGCCACGAGGCGACCGACGCCGTACTGGCCGACGCCAACATCCTGATCCTGTCGGACCGCGGTGTCTCAGCCGACCGCATCCCGATCCCGGCGGCGCTGGCCACGGCAGCTGTGCACCACCACTTGATCCGCCAGGGCCTGCGCATGCAGACCGGTCTGGTGGTCGAGACCGGCGAAGCCCGCGAAGTCCACCATTTCTGCGTGCTGGCGGGCTATGGTGCGGAGGCCGTGAACCCCTATCTGGCGTTCCAGACCCTGGAGCAAATCAGGGTCCGCAACGGGCTCACGCTGTCGGCCTATGACGTTCGCAAGAACTACATCAAGGCGGTGGGCAAGGGGATCATGAAGGTGATGTCCAAGATGGGCATCTCGACCTACCAGTCCTATTGCGGGGCCCAGATCTTTGACGCCGTGGGCCTGTCATCCGACCTGATCGCCCGGTTCTTCACGGGCACGGCCTCGACCATCGAAGGCATCGGCCTGCTGCAGGTCGCCGAGGAAAGCGTTCGCCGTCACCGCGACGCCTATGGCGATAACCCGATCTATCAGACCATGCTGGACGTGGGGGGCCAGTACGCCTGGCGCCTGCGCGGTGAGACCCACGCCTGGACGCCGGACACCATCTCGGGCCTGCAGCATGCGGTGCGGGGCAATCTGCCCGACGCCTATCAGCGGTTCGCCAAGGACATCAACGAACAGGGCGAGCGGCTGCTGACCATCCGTGGCCTGATGCGCTTCAAGACCGGCGAAACGGTCCCGCTGGACGAGGTCGAACCGGCGTCGGAGATCGTCAAACGCTTCTCCACCGGGGCCATGTCGTTCGGCTCGATCAGCCGCGAGGCCCACACCACGCTCGCCATCGCCATGAACCGGATCGGTGGGCGTTCGAACACCGGCGAGGGTGGCGAGGAGCCGGACCGGTTTGTGCCTCTGCCCAATGGCGATTCCATGCGCTCGGCCATCAAGCAGGTGGCCTCGGGTCGGTTCGGCGTCACCACCGAATACCTGGTCAATGCCGACGACATCCAGATCAAGATGGCCCAGGGTGCCAAGCCCGGCGAGGGCGGCCAGCTGCCCGGCTACAAGGTCGACGCCAACATCGCCCGCGTCCGCCATTCCACGCCCGGCGTCGGCCTGATCAGCCCGCCGCCGCACCACGACATCTATTCCATCGAGGATCTGGCCCAGCTGATCCACGACCTCAAGAACGTGAACTCCAGGGCGCGGATTTCGGTAAAGCTGGTCTCGGAAGTGGGCGTCGGAACGGTCGCCGCCGGGGTCGCCAAGGCGCGCGCCGATCACGTGACGATTTCAGGATTCGAAGGCGGAACCGGCGCCTCGCCGCTGACCTCGCTGACCCATGCCGGCTCGCCTTGGGAAATCGGCCTGGCCGAGACCCAGCAGACCCTGTTGCTGAACGGCCTGCGCGCCCGCATTGCGGTGCAGGTGGACGGCGGGCTGCGTACCGGCCGCGACGTGGCCATCGGCGCCCTGCTGGGGGCCGACGAGTTCGGCTTTACCACGGCGCCTTTGATCGCGGCCGGCTGCATCATGA
>JANNFM010000303.1:0-4277 GCA_031379795.1 Alphaproteobacteria bacterium | reverse complement strand
GGTGTTCGCTCTGGTGGCGCTGGTAGTGGCTGCCGGCGTGGCGCTGTTCGGCCTGCCGGTGTTCACACCCATGGTTCGCGGCGTATTCGGTCCTGGCTGGTTCAGCACGGCGGCCGCCCTGGTCGGCGTGTTCACCGTCACCTTTGTGGCCCTGAGGCTGATCGGCGCAGGGGTGGCGCGTCAGGTCCAAAACACGCAGATCCTGGGGTTTCTGGACCGCTCGCTCGGCCTGCTGATCGGATTGGCGCGCGGGATGATCGTACTGGGCGGGCTCTATCTCGCCTTTAACGCCGCGACCCCGCCAGATCTGAGACCGAAGTGGATCACCGGCGCTCGGACCTGGCCGGTCGCGAGCAACATGGGCCGGTTGCTGGAGCACTTTGTGCCCCAGGGTCTGGACCTTGCCGGTCGGATGAAACCCGCCGTCGATCGCGTCGTTCGTGATGCTTCAGGTGACAGAACGACGACAGAGGGCTACGAGGCCCTGCAACCCGCTGATCCCGACGCCTCGGAGCGCCCAAGATGACCCTGCCGCACGAGCACTGGTCCCAGCATCCGCGCGACCCCGACGACGATACACCGCGCCTGGAATGCGGCGTCTTTGGCGTGTTTGATGTGCCGGAGGCCTCAAGACTCACGGCCCTGGGCCTGCATGCCCTGCAACATCGCGGTCAGGAAGCCTGCGGCATCGCCAGTTTCGACGGGCAGCGATTTCATACCGAACGGCACATGGGCTATGTCGGCGACGCATTTGGCGGCGGCGATCTGAACAAGCGCCTGCCCGGGCATCACGCGATCGGCCACACACGCTATTCCACAGCCGGCGGAAGCTTTCTGCGCAATGTGCAACCGATGTTCGCCGACCTTGAAGCTGGCGGTATTGCGCTGGCCCATAATGGCAATCTGACCAACTTCCTCAGCTTGCGGGACCGACTGGTCGCAGAGGGATCAATCTTCCAGTCCACCTCGGATAGCGAAGCGATCCTTCATCTCATAGCTCGCTCGCGCCGGGCCAAGTTTCTCGACCGCTTTGCTGAAGCCCTGCAACAGATCGAGGGTGGCTACGCCCTCGTCGCCCTGACAAACAAGAAACTGGTGGGTGTTCGTGACCCACTTGGAATCCGCCCGCTTGTCCTGGGTGACCTGGATGGAAAGGCTGTGCTGGCCTCCGAAACCTGCGCCCTCGACATGATCGGGGCGACATTCGTGCGGGACGTTGAGCATGGCGAAATGGTTGTCATCGATGAGAGCGGCGTAAGAAGCCTCCGCCCATTTCCGGCAGCGCGCGCGCGGCCTTGCATCTGGGAGTATGTCTATTTCGCCCGGCCAGATTCCGTCGTGAACGGAATTTCTGTGTACGAGGTCCGCAAGCGTCTCGGTCGGCGGCTGGCCCAGGAATGTCACGCGCCGGTTGATGTGATTGTCCCGGTGCCTGATTCAGGCGTCCCGGCGGCGCTCGGCTACTCACAGGAAACGGGCGTGCCCTTTGAGATGGGCATTATTCGCAATCACTACGTCGGGCGCACGTTCATCCTTCCGACGCAGCACGCGCGGGAACTGGGGGTGCGTATGAAGCTATCTCCAAATCGTTCGGTGCTGGCTGGCAAGCGCGTGATGCTTATCGACGATTCCATTGTGCGCGGCACAACCGCCGTGCGTTTCGTACAGATGGTGCGAGATGCGGGTGCGACCGAGGTTCACCTGCGTTCTGCTTCGCCGCCGATCAAGTGGCCCGACTTCTACGGTGTGGATATGCCGGATCGAGACAAGCTGCTTGCGGCGACCCACACGGTCGAAGAGATCGCCAAGTTTCTTGATGTCGACTCCATGGGCTACCTGTCGGTCGAAGGTCTCTACTGGGCGATGGATGCCGGTCCGCGGGATCCGATCAATCCGCAATTCACCGACCACTATTTCACCGGCGACTACCCCACGCGCCTCGTAGACCGTGAGAACGCGGAAGGCCGTAACGAGCTGGTCGAACGTCAGTTGTCGTTCCTGGTGGACGTGTGAGCAGAGCCTTCTCGGGGTTCCTGACGCGCCTGAAGCCGGACTGGTATCTCGTTCTGATCCTTGCTGCCGCCACTTTGGCCTCGGCGCTTCCTGCGCGCGGCGACGTCGCGGCGGGATTGGGATGGATCACCAAGGCCGCCATTGCCGTCGTCTTCTTCCTTCATGGCGCGCGGCTGTCCCGTGAGGCGGTCGTGGGCGGCCTCACCCACTGGCGACTTCACCTTGTCGTGCTGGGCACCACGTTTGGTCTTTTTCCTGTGTTGTGCCTCGGTCTTGCAGGCCTTCCGGCCTGGATCACGCCGGCGCCGCTCGCCGCCGGTATCATATTCCTGGGTTGCCTCCCCTCAACCATCCAGAGCTCGATCGCTTTCGTGGGCATTGCGCGCGGAAATGTGCCGGCGGCGGTCGCGGCTGCCTCTGCATCCAACCTTCTCGGCGTATTTCTGACGCCGCTGCTGGTGGCTGGGTTGCTCCACGCTCAGGGAAGTTTCAGCGCCGGCTCACTCTGGAACATAGTTCTGCAACTGCTGCTCCCCTTCGCCTTGGGCCAGGCAATGCGGACCTGGATCGGCGGCTG
Source organism: Alphaproteobacteria bacterium (assembly GCA_031379795.1). Lineage (GTDB taxonomy): Bacteria > Pseudomonadota > Alphaproteobacteria > Caulobacterales > Caulobacteraceae > Phenylobacterium. The sequence continues at coordinate 1,687 of JANNFM010000303.1, read as the reverse complement.
GGTCACGGCGCGCGCCAAGGCGCTGTCAAAGGTGGATCGCAGTTCGATCCTGCTCGTCGTCTACACCGCCTTTTCCGGCGCCGTCGTCGAAGGCGTGTGGAACCGTCTGGGCGCCCTGGACATCGGGCGCATGGTAATCTTGAGCCTGGTGCTGCTGGGCCTCGTTCTGGCCGCCACGTCGGTGCTGGCCCGCATGTTGGGGTTCAGCAAGGCCGATCAGATCGCCATCGTCTTCTGCGGCTCCAAGAAATCCCTCGCCAGCGGTGCACCGATGGCGGCAGCGCTGTTCACCCCGGCGGTCGCAGGCGTCGCCCTCATCCCGCTGATGATCTTTCATCAGGTCCAGCTGATGGTCTGCGCCGCCATCGCCCAACACTATGCGCAACGCCCTGACACAGCCGCGGAGAGCCGCTAAGGAGGCCGCCTGATGACCGACCTGCCCCTTTCCAATCGTATCGCCCTGGTGACCGGCGCCAGTCGTGGCATCGGTCGCGCCGCTGCCCTGGCCCTGGCGGCCGCCGGTGCGCATGTCGTTGCCGTTGCGCGAACCCCTGGCGCCCTTGAGGCGCTGGACGATGAAATTCGTGGCCTGACCGGCCAACCCACGACCCTGGTTCCCATGGATATCGCCGAGGGCGACGGCCTGGATCAACTGGGTCTTGCGATCCATGAACGCTTCGGCCGCCTGGACATTCTGGTCCACGCCGCCGCGATCCTGGGGCCCATGACCCCGGTCGGCCACATTGAGCCGCAGCATTGGGATCGGATCATCGCGGTCAACCTCACAGCCACGTACCGCCTGATCCGCAGCATGGAGCCGCTGCTGAGGGTCGCTGAGCGGCCTCGGGCCATTTTTCTGACCAGCGGGCGCGCGGTTCGCCCCAAGGCTTTCTGGGGGCCTTACGGCGTTACCAAGGCTGGACTGGAACACCTGGTGCGGACCTGGGCCGACGAACTGGAACAGACGAACATCCGCGCCGTGCTGCTGGACCCCGCGGTTATGCGCACCCGAATGCGTGCTGAGGCCATGCCCGGCGAGGACCCGACCGCCCTGCCCGACCCCTCCGAAATCGGTCCGCTAATTCTGGAACTTGCGCAGGCGGACTTGGGAATGCCGACGGCTAGCGTGGTCTTTTCGGACTGGAAGACGGCCGGGACGCTCGCTTCGGCTTGACGCCTGGACGAATGAGCTTGGCGGCGCGCCCGCGCGGATTGCCAGGTTTGGCTTTCGGCCCCTGAGGTTTGGCCCTCCCGAACAGCTTGGCCTTGCCCTCGGCACCATCTTTGGCCTGTGCCGCTGCCGCACGGCGGATTTTGGCGGCGAGACCAGTCTTGCTCTCGGACGGTCGAGCCCGCGTCAGGCCGGAACCGCTCTTCTCCTCGCCCTCGGCAAAGGGGTTCTTGTTCGACTTCACTGTCAGGCGGATCGGCACGCCTGGCAGATCAAAGCTCTCGCGAATCGAGTTCACCAGATAACGGCGATAGTGATCCGGCAGTTGATCGGCGCGGCTGGCGAACAGCACAAAGGTTGGCGGACGCGCCTTGGTCTGAGCCATGTACTTGGGCTTCACCCGACGGCCACCGACCGAGGGCGGCGGATGGCGCTCGACCGCCATTTTCAGCCAGTCATTGAGATCGCGCGTTTTGACCTTGGTCGACCAGTCGGCATGCGCCTTGAACACGGCGG
>JANNFM010000267.1:0-3031 GCA_031379795.1 Alphaproteobacteria bacterium | reverse complement strand
CAGGAAGACGGCTCGACGTCCCTGTTCGCCGATGTGACCGCCGCGCCGCGCGTCTCCGGCACAGCGGGGGTTGATAACGGTGGACTGGAATTCACCGGTCGCTGGCGCGCCGCGCTGACGGCCAAGGCCTCAAACGTCCTGAACCGTGGGGACCAGACCGCCCTTTCCGCGGCCTATTCCGGCAAGGGTTTCGTCAGTTTTGCGGTCGACTCCAGCCTTCCCGTAACGCCACGGGGGTGGCGGGTCGGCATCACGGCAAGCCGATTGCGGTATGCTCTGGGGCGCGAGTTCTCGGTATTGGACGCCACCGGCGCTTCTGACGCTGGCGGCATCTATGCCAGCTATCCGCTGGAGCGGGCCTTCGACCGAAGTGCCGACCTGCGCGGCGAAGTGGTCGGCAAACGCATCCGCAACACCATTGGTGTCGTCGACCTGAAGGCAAGAGAAACGGCGATCGAAGGCATCCTGACGCTGACAGCGAGCCGCAACGACCGGTGGCTCGGCGCCGGTTCGACCCAGGCCAGGCTCGCCCTGACAGCCGGTGACCTGCGGCTGACGGATCCGGCGAGCCGCCAATTCGACGCCCTGACAGCCAAGACAGCCGGAGCTTTCGGAAAGGCGGCTTTTTCACTCAGCCGCGAAACAGTGATCCAGCCGGGCGTCTCCATCTTCGCTCAGGTGAGCGGCCAGTATGCGCTCACCAATCTGGATCCCTCCGAAAAGTATGGCCTGACCGGGCCGCAGGGCGTTCGCGCCTACGCCACCGGTGCCATCGCCGCCGACACAGCCACCCTCATGACTGCAGAAGCCCGCCTGAGTGCGCCGGCGGCCTGGACCCCTGGCCACCAGGTGACGATTGCGCCGTTCTACGACTATGGATTGGCGAAGCTCAACGCCAACAACTGGCTGGGTTATGCCGGACCACGCTCCGTTGAACTGTCGGGTGGCGGCATCTACCTCTCTGTCGTCGCACCAAGGCGCTATGCGGTTAAGGCGGGCGTAGCGGTCCGTGACAGCACGCCGACCGGCGTCTCGGCCGGGTCACGCGAACGGTTCTGGCTGGAAGCGGCGGCGGCCTTCTGATGGCCCGTGCATCACATTCCAGAAAAAGCGCGCGAAGGCTTCGCACTGGCTTGCTGGGTAGCTGCGTACAACCCTTTGCGCTGCATGGAGGCGCTGCCGCTTTGGCGCTGTTGCTCGGCCACGCGGCGGGTACGGCGTCCGCGCAGTCTCTGCCGGCGGGCGGCGTGGTCACCGCCGGTGCTGCACAAATCAATGCCGCCGCCCAACTCCTGACGGTCACGCAGACGTCCGCCAGGACGGCGATCAACTGGAACAGCTTCAACATTGGTCCCGGTGCCACTGTCATCTTCAATCAGCCCGGCAGGAGCGCCATCGCCCTGAACCGGGTCATCGGAAGCGATGCATCGGTGATCCAGGGCGCGCTCCGGGCTAACGGCCAGGTGTTCCTGCTGAATCCGAATGGCGTGCTCTTCAGCAAGACGTCCCAGGTCAATGTCGGAGGGCTGCTGGCGTCAACCGGCACCCTGTCCGACACCGACTTTCTTGACGGAAACTTCCGTCTGACGGGCGCCGGACGCGGGTCTGTCGTCAACCAGGGCTCTTTGGTCGCAGAAGGCGGTGCGATCGTTTTCGCCGCACGCCAGGCTCGCAACGAGGGTGATATTGTCGCGGATCGCGGCGCAGCAAGTCTGGCCGCGGGTGCCGACTTTACGGTCAACCTCGACGGCGCAGGTCTCTTTCATGTGAGGGTCGACCAGGCCGCCATCGACGCCCAGGTCTCCAACAGCGGCCTGGTCCAGGCCGACGGCGGCCGCGTGGTTCTGACAGCCCGCGGCATGGGCCAGCTCATGGGTACCGTTGTGAGGAATGACGGAAACCTGCGCGCACGGGGCCTGAGCATCCATGGCGGCGAGATCATACTCGATGCCGGACACACGCCGGGCGCCTCAGTCGAGACGACCGGGCAGATCGATGTGGCGGCAGTCTCAGGGCGTGGCGGCACGGTCCGGATTCTTGGAGACGTCCTCTCCCTGGGCGAAGGTGCGCGCGTTGACGCCAGCGGGCGCGACGGCGGCGGCGTGATTCTGGTCGGCGGCGACGTCCACGGCGAAGGTCCCGACCGAAACGCACGCCTGACGACCGTCGCCGCCGGTGCCGAACTCAAAGCCGACGCCCTGGACAGAGGCGACGGCGGACGTGTGGTCGTCTGGGCTGACGAAAGTGCCCATTTCTCAGGCTCGATCCTGGCTCGCGGCGGGGCGCTGAGCGGCGACGGCGGCTTTGTCGAGACGTCTGGCGCAAAATTCCTCCGGGTGGGCGACGCGGCATCGGTAAACACCCTGGCGCCCGCTGGCAGAGTCGGGACCTGGCTCCTCGATCCGGCCAACATCACCGTGGCGAACGGTGGGACTGCCACCCTGGGTCAAGCCAGCAATACCGGCGATACGGCCAGCAGCATCACCATCGCTCCGGCGACCATCAACGCGGCCGCCTCCAATGTCGTGCTGGCCGCGACAACGTCGATCACTGTCAACAGCGCGATCAATATCGCTGCGCCGGGCGTCGGCATCAGCTTCACCGGCGCCGGAACCCCGGGCCAGATCGCCGCCGGTCCCAGCGCCGGCACAACGCTTGCCGCGAACGTCACCACCAACAACGGAGCCGTCAGCATAGCGGGTGCGACGACGCTGGGTGGGAATACGACGATCGCGGCGGGGACGGGGGCGGTGAGTTTTGGCGGGGCGGTGAACGGGGCGCGCACGCTGACCCGCACGGGCTCTGGCACGACGAGCTTCGGCGGCGATGTCGGCAACACGACGGCGCTGACCAGTCTGACGACCGGTGCGGGGACCACGACCGTGGCCGGGAATGTGACGACGAGCGGCGCGCAGAGCTATGGCGGGGCGCTGAGCTTCAACGGCTCGACGCTGACGACGACCAATGCGGCTGTCACGGTCACCGGGGCCACGACGCTGACGCAGGCCACAACCGTGGCCGCCGGAAGCGG
>JANNFM010000227.1:0-3902 GCA_031379795.1 Alphaproteobacteria bacterium | reverse complement strand
CGCAAGAACCTCGGCGTCGATGGCGTTCAGGTCAGCGTCGTCCAGCAGACTGGCTTCCGTGACCTTGGTGCGGAACCGCACCAGCGGATCGTTGGCGCGGGCTTTCGCCAGCTCCTCGGGCAGCCGATACGCCTGGGGGTCGCCGACGAAATGACCCAGGAAGCGCGAGCAGACAATCTCCAGCGCGTAGGGGCCTTCGCCTGCACGCCCGCGCTCAAGCGCTCGTCCCATGGCCTCGTGCACCGCGAAGAAGTCCGCACCATCGACCACTTCGGCCGGCATGCCGAAGCTCTTGGCGCGTTCGGCGATGGACGGGGCGCCGACCGCATAGCTGGCGGCGGTGTGCTCTCCATAGCCGTTGTTCTCAAACGCGAAGATCGCCGGCACACCCAGCACCACGGCCATATTCAGCGCTTCAAACGTGGTCCCCTGGTTCGAGGCGCCGTCACCAGAGAACGCGACCGCGACCTTGCCGGTTTTCAACAGCTTCTGGGTCAGCGCTGCGCCGACCGCGATCGGCGGCGAGCCGCCGACTATGGCGTTGGCGCCCAGCATGCCCTTGGACATGTCGGCGATGTGCATCGAGCCACCCTTGCCGCCGCAGAGGCCCCCGGCCTTGCCCATGATCTCCAGCATCATGCCCTGAACGTCGCAGCCTTTGGCGATGCAGTGTCCGTGGCCCCGGTGGGTCGAGCCGATCTGGTCCTCATCCGTCAGGTCGAAACAGACGCCGACGCCAGAGGCTTCCTGGCCAAGATAGACGTGGGCGAACCCCGGGATGTTGCCCAGAGCAAATTCCTTGTCCACCCGCTCCTCGAATGCGCGGATGGTGAACATACTGCGGTAGGCGCGATTCAGGTCGTCGCGGCTCAATTGCATGTCGATGATCCTTCCATAGTCGTCAGTCTGCACCCCGTCCGCCGTCAACGGTCAACTCGGCGCCGGTGATCATCGAGGCCTCGTCGCTGATCAGAAAGAGAATGGCGTCGGCCATGTATTGCGGCAGGCCGATCATCTTCAAGGGCGTGTCGTCGGCAAAGGCCTGGGCCAGCGCCGGATCGTCGCCGAACTGGCTGGTGATCATCGGCGTCCAGATCACCCCGGGATGCAGCGAGTTGACCCGCACCTGTGGGCGCATGGCGGCGCCTTCGATGGCCGCTGTCTTGGTCAGGCCGGTGACCGCGCCCTTGGTGGCGCAATAGGCGATCGCCCCGGGGAAACCCACCTGGCCCATGAGGGAGGAGACGTTGACCATGGCACCGGGCGCCCCGGCCCGCGCAATCGCTTCGAAGCCAAGCTTCAGGCCCAGAAAGGCGCCCTGGACGTTGACGTCATAGATGCCCTGAAAATCCGCCTGGGTGGTTTCGGCCAGCGGTTTGACGAAGAATGCGCCGGCATTGTTGACCACGCCATAGAGGCCACCGAGTTCAGCCTCGGTCCGGGTGATCACAGTGCGCCAGCCAGCCTCGCTGGCAATGTCATGGGGAACGAAGATCGCCTTGCCACCCTCGGCGACGATCTCGGCGACCACACTCGCGCCGTCGGCGGCATCGCGCCCGGTGCAGGCGACCCTGGCGCCCTCGCGCGCCAGCAGCTTTGCGGTCTCTCGCCCGATACCCTTGGTGGCGCCGGTGACGATCACCACGCGGTCCTGCAGGCGTCCACTCATCGCGCCAGCACTCCGCCATCGACGACGAGGTCCGCACCAGTCATGAACTGCGAACCTGGGGACGCGGCAAACGCCACGACAGAAGCGATATCGGCAGCGCTGCAGGAACGACCCAGCGGGGTCTCGCCAGCGCCCGGCAGTACGATGTTTACGCGTATTTTTTCAGGACCCAGTTCCAGGGCGGCGGCCTTGGTCATCAGCCGCAGGCCCTGGGTCAAGGCGTCAAACGCACGACGCCCGTCTGCCGGCGGCGCGACAAACACCACCGAGCCCCCTGCGCCCTTGCTGCGCATCGCCGAAACGCCGCTCTGAAGGGCTGCGAACGCAGCGCCCAGGCCGGCCCCGACATGGTCAGAAAAGTCTGTGACGGCGGTGGAGGCAATCCTGCCGGGCGACGCCTCGGGTGCCATGAAGACCAGGATATCGAGGCCATCGGATCCTGCGCTCGTCGCCACATCGGCCAGCCCGGTTCCGTCCGCCTCCAGCGCCCGGCCAATCGCCTCTGCCAGCGGTTTGTCGTCGCCGACCAGCCTTGCCACAAGACGAGGATTGGCGGGCCTTTCCATCGTCGGACGCACTCCCGGTTTTCTGTACGCCCGCCTGTGTTCAGGCTTCGGCGACGCTACTCTAGCGCCGCCTCAAGTCATTGGGATGAGGCCCATAAAAGTCAAGCCTGCTTGTTAACGACGGGGTGAACTGTTTTGGCGCCGCCGAGGCCGCCGTCCGCGACGGTCAGGGCTCAGGCTGCAACCACCTGACGGTTCCACGTTTCACGGTCCACCCAGGCAGAATGGAACCCGAAGGGAACACGCCCCGGCATCACGACGCGGGCGATCGGCCCGTCCTCGAACCGGGCGGCATCAAGGATGATGCACTCGCTGCGTCGCAGCTGTTCGTCCCACACAAATCCGATCACCCAGCCGTCTTCCTCATTCACGCCATCGGGCTTTGGCGCAAAGATCGGCTCGCCACCCAGCCGACCAGGGCCATAGGGGTAGTGCGCACTGGTTTCGTTCACGAGATCATACTTGATGATGCCGTCGAAGCCGGATTCCAGATTGTCGCCAGCAATCCTGGCGGCATAGGTGAACCGGTTTCGAACGCCGATGTAGTCTTCGTTGATGCGGGCGAATTCACAGCCCCATTTGGAATCCAGAAGCCGTTCCTCGACACCGCCGGTCTTCATGTTCAGGCGCCACTGATAGAGCATCGGCAGGTCGCTGCGATCCCCCGGGCCCGGCTTGGTCTCATCGCCGATGCTGTTTCGCTCGGATCGGCAGCCCTCCACGACGATCTCATCGCCCTCTTCGAAGGCATTGACCGTGTGGTAACAGTAGCAGTCTTCGACCGTGAACCACCTCGTCGTCTCGCCATTGGCACCCCGCGCGAGAACACCCAGTCTGGCACCGTTCGTCGCGTCGAAATTCAGCAATCCCTTGCCTTGCGCCATGCGTGCAAAATCGAACACGACGGGCAGGTCCAGAATAACCGTGAAGTTGGAGGTGATGGCGCAGTCATGCATCATGATCGGGCGAGGGATTTCGACGCCGGTCGTATGGACCAGCTCTCCGTCCTTGTTGATGATCGAGACCGCGCAGTAGGGCTTATTCATCACGTCATAGCCGTAGGCGATCAGCTCGCCCGTGCGGGGATCGATCTTGGGATGGGCCGTGAATGCGTGCTTGAGCCGCCCATCGTAGTCTGTCTCGCCGACAGGATTGAGATCCGGCAAGGTCACCTGAAAGGGTCGCGCGCCCTCCTGCAACGCAAAGAATTTGCCGGCGTGGAAGATCATCGCCGTATTGGCGATGTTCTTGGCCGGCCCGTACTCGGCGATGACATCCGGCGGAGTCAGCGGACCGTCCCAGATGAAGTCACCCCTCGCCTGTTCGGCGAGATGGCCCTCTGTCTCGACAAAGCGATTGATGTAGTGCGCCTTGCCCCCTTCGAATGTGACCTCGTGGATCATGCCGTCGCCGGCAAAGGGGTGATAGGCGGCGGGGTCGTTCACAAAGACCGGGTTCGCCCCGATGCGCAAAAAGGCCCCGGCCAAAGCTTCGGGAATTGAACCGATCACTTCGGTGCAGGGTTCGTTGTACTCCTGCTGGACGGGAGCAAAGTTGCCCTGAAAGTATGAGACACTCGTATTTTCGATATCGGAAATGCGCATCCGGGTATCTCCACTCTTATCAACGGAACTGGTGTTCGCGGGCGTTCGCGCGTCCACAAGGTC
>JANNFM010000154.1:0-2098 GCA_031379795.1 Alphaproteobacteria bacterium | reverse complement strand
AAGGACAAGGACAAGCAGGACAAGAACAAGAAGGGCGCCTGGCGCGATGTGCCATCGGCGTCGGTCTGGAGGCGGTAGTCGTAGTAGTTGTAGCCGCCGGTGTACTTCACATCAAAGCTGTCCGCGTGGAACGCGGCGTTGACGGTGTAGGTGTTGCTTTCCAGATTGATGTAGTTGCCGTCATCGGTGTTGAAGCACAGCTGGCAGGTGTTGCCGGGCAGGGCCAGCGGCCCCTGGAAGCCGGCGGCGTTGGGCGTCAGGGTCGCGGTGATGGGGTTGATGTTGTCGCGGATACCATAGGCGGCGGTGGTGCGACCGCCCGGGCCGCGGCCCAGGGTGTGCCATTCGGTGGTCGAGGCCTTGGCCCACCACTCGAAACGGTCGGTGATCGTGCCGTCCAGCTGGCCCTCGATGGTCCAGTAGGTGCCACGGTTGCCCTCGTTCTTGCCGTTCGGATTGAGGTTTGTGTAGGTGCCCTTGCCGATGTTGCTCCAGGACGCGGCAAGGCGGCCGCGCGTGCCGAAGAACAGCGGCCCCGAGGTCGCACCTTCGATCACCTTGAGGTCGTCACTGCCGTAGCTGCTGCGCAGTTCGCCGTAGAATTCGTCGGTCGGGCGCTTGGAAATGATGTTGAGCGCGCCGCCGATGGCGTTCTTGCCGTAGAGGGTGCCCTGCGGGCCGCGCAGCGCCTCGGTACGCTCGATGAACAGGGTCGACTGGGCAAACGCGGTGACCGACGAGGTGTAGGCACCGTCGTTGTAGAGCGCCACGCCGCCTTCGACCGAGCGGTTGTTGGAGAACCGGCCGATACCGCGAAGCGCGATCCGGTCGTTGTTGGTGGAGTAGGACAGGCCCGGCGTGAAGTTGGTCAGGTCCTGTACCGAGTTGATGCCGACCAGTTCACGGCGCTCATCGGTGAAGGCCGAGACGGCCACCGGGACGTCCTGAAGGGACTGTTCCCGCTTTTCAGCGGTGACCACCAGTTCTTCGATTTCATTGGTGGACTGGGCAAAGGCGGATCCGCCCGTCGCAGCCGTCATTGCGAACACGCAGGACAGCAGAATGCTCTTTCTGGATTTCATAGGACGTCGCCCCCAAGGCTCATTGACTGACATGGCACCTTTGCGGCGCTTGGTTTCGAATGTCCGGCATGGTTGGCGCCAGGTCAATCGAACTTGGCGTGATTGCGGCGGAAATGTCCTGGTGTGTCGAAATCCGGCCACGGTTTCGTCACAGACCAGGATGTGAGCAGGATACGCTGGCTGAAGGAGGCCCGATGGCGCGGTACCGCGAGCGGCTGGAACGAGACCTGGACGGATGGATTGCCGGTTCGCTGGTGCCGGCGGAGAGCCGCGCGGCGATCCTGGCGTCGGTCGGTGAGGCGCGGCGGCTGGACGCTTCGACCGTACTGGCCGTGGTCGGCGCGCTGTTGGGCGGCGTGGCGGTCATTGCGCTGGTGGCGGCCAACTGGTCGGACATTCCGCGTGTGGCGAGGTTCGCCTTGATCCTGACAGCTTTTCTGAGTGCGGCCGGAGCTGCGGCGTGGGCGCATGGCCGGGGCCGGCCGTTGGCGTCGCAGACGTTGCTGTGTGTGGCGGCCCTGGTGTTCGCTGCGGCAATAGGCCTGACGGGCCAGATCTTCGACATTGCAGGCGACCCGCAGGCGGCGCTTCGCGGCGCAGGTCTGGCGGCGCTGTTGCTGGCGCTGGCCGGCCGGTCGCCGTGGGCGGCGGCGGTGGGGATGGTGTTTCTGGGGCTGGGAGATCTGGCGCGCACCCGGTTCCTGGATGACACCTCGGCATGGCCAGGCTGGATTGCGGTGGTCGCACCGATCGGGGCGGGGATCGCGCTGTGGCGGGCGTCCAAGGTGCTGGCGCATGTGGCAGGGCTGGGCTGCGTGGTCGCGGTACTGACCTTTGACCGGGTGTTCGCAGGTCAGGCCGATGTGGTGTTTCTGGTGGCTGCGATGGTGCTGGGGGCTGCTGCCCTTGTTGCCCGCACCTTGCCGGCTGGGCACGAAGGGCCGGCGGGCGTGCTCTGTGGCTGGTGGGCGGCAGGCGCCCGGTTGTGGTTCGGGGTTTCGGGCGGGTTGGGAGAC
>JANNFM010000150.1:0-7725 GCA_031379795.1 Alphaproteobacteria bacterium | reverse complement strand
GGTCAGCGCCAGATAGCCACCCTCGGCATAGGCCCGCGTCTGGCAATCGACGGTGGCGATTACGCCGCGAATGACGCCGTCATCGACCAGGGTTGTGCAACCATTGCTCATGCCGCGCTCCGGCCTTCCATGAAGGTCGGTAGCCAGGCCGCCGGCTCATCGCCGACCTGCAGGCGAAGTGCATCCAGACGACGAACGGCGCGCTCAGTGCCCGCCAGAACCGCCAGTTCGCCCGACAAACCGGATAAATCCAGACGCGCCACAACACTGTGATCGCCGCGCTTGATCAGAAAACAGCGCGAGGTGTCCGGCAGGGTTCGCACCAGCTCAAACTCATGTTCGCTCAAGCCGAAACCATCAATATAGTCGGAGGCCTTGGCGCGGTTGTTCGGGAAGAAAATCCGGGTTGCGGCCTGTTCGATGATCGCCGAGGCGATGCGGCTGTCCAGGGCGTCGGATGCGCTCTGGGTACAGAAGCCGACCACGCCGTTCCGCTTGCGGATGGTTTTTTCCCAATCCTTGATGCGGCGCACGAATACCGGGTCATCCAGAACCTTCCAGCCTTCGTCGACCACGATCAGGGCCGGCGTGCCGTCCAGACGCTGTTCCAGCCGGTGGAACAGGTACATCATCGCCGGAATGCGAATGATCGGCGAATCCAGCAGCTTGGTCATGTCGAAGCCCAGGATGCGGGTCTCGATATCCAGCTGGTCGGTCGCGTTGTCGAACAGCCAGGCGTGGTCGCCGCCATCACACCATGCTGCAAGACGCGCAGCGAGGTCGCCGGCGCTGGGGCGACGCGCACCCCGGAACAGTTCGCGCAGGTAACGCAGGCGTCGATGTCCGGGCGCCTGGGCAAAATTGGCGTCGATGGCGTCGGCGATCATGGCCCGATCTTCGCTGTTCAGCGTGTCGCCGTCCGCCATCAGCAGCTGGCCGATCCACTCGGTCAGAAAGGCGCGGTTGGAAGGCGAGTCGGGCAGCGCCAGTGGGTTGAATCCTGTGGGTTCACCCGGCGAAATCACGTCATATCGCCCGCCTATGGCGCGTATGAATGGCTCTGCGCCCCGGTCCTTGTCGAAATAGGCAATGCGGGGTTTCAGGCGCTCTGCCTGGGCCAGCAGGAAGGTCATCAGCACAGTCTTGCCCGAACCGGAGGGGCCGATGACGGTGAAGTTTCCCAGATCGCCGTGGTGAAAATTGAAGTGATAGGGGCCAAACGCGGTGGTCTCGAGGACTGCAATTGCCGCCCCCCAATGGTTGCCGCTAGCCTGCCCGGTGGGATGGTTGTGGAAGCTGGCCAGCCCGGCGAAGTTGCCGGCAGAGATCAGCGCTTTGCGGGCGATGTATTTGAAGTTGGACGGGAACTGCGCCCAGAAGGCTGGTTCCAGATTGACGTCTTCCCGCACGGCGACCGCGCCTGACTCGGCCAACGACGACTGAATGTCGGCCACGCACGAATCCAGCTCAGTCAGGGTTTCTGCCTTGGCCAGGATCGTCAGATGGTGTTCGCCGTAGGCCGCGCGACCAGCCCCGACGTCGTCCCGGGCCTGGGCCAACTCGCCGCGCAGGCTGAAGGCATCGTCCTCGGCGGCCTTGAGACGGCGCAGCGCCAGGCCCATCCGGTCAAGCGCAGCCTGACGATCAACAAAGGCGAAGCTCTCGGTCAGCACCATTTCCATGGGCAACCGCAGGACCCCGTCCAGCAGGCCAGGCGAAGTGCGCGCCGGATAATCTTTCATGGAGACCATGGCGCCGAACAGGGTGGGGCCGGGACCGCCGCCGAACTCCATGGCGTCCAGACCGAAGCTCAGCCGCCGCGTGGCGATCGCCTTGCCCAGGTCGCCGGTGGGGGCCAGCACCGGACGCAGTTCGCCGTTCAGGATCAGGCTGAGGAATTCCGCAGGCTCGGAGCGTTGCGCGCCGCCGCCCGCTGTATAGCGACCCAGCGCGCGGGCGCCGTAAGGGGCCAGTGCGGCGGCAAAGGCCTCACGCGTGGCGTGCAGGTCGCGCAGATCGCGGCTGATGTCGGCGTCGCGGGCGCGGGGCCCTTTCAGAATGCGCTCGATGAACCCGGCGCTGCCCTGGGTGGGTCGCAGGACCAGGCTGAGGAAGATGTCGTTGACGTAGAGGCGGCGGCGCTCAAGCTGTTCGCGCCAACGCGCATCAAGAGTTCCGCAGAACGGATCGTCGGGCGAAGCCGGGAAATCGGGGCTGACCCTTCTACGAACCACATGATGATAGACGGCCAGCCGCGAACTGGCGGCGCCGCGCAACACGGTCTCGCGGATTGCCTTGCGGTAGTTCAACTCCTCGTCCGGCGCCGTTTCAAACGGAAACCCGGCAAGCTGAAGCGTTTGCACCAGCAGGCCGTCGCGGGTCTGCAGGGTCAGGTCATCGACGTGGCCGGCATAGGGCAGGCGGTCGCCCACCTGGGCCTCGCGCGGCGCCAGCACCTTGGCTGCGCCTGTCGTGAGATAGCTGCCGCTCATGGGCGGTAAGAATTCCCGCCCCAGAAGGCGAAATTGCGGACGCGCGGGCAGGAACTTAGCCGCGTGATCCACAAGTCAAAAAATCGCGGTTCACGCAGACATCCCACGTACCCTACCGCATGCAGGACGACGAAGATCAGCAGCGACCAGAAGGATTTCGTGATCAGGAAGGCTTCAAACGTCACAATAAGGTTCAGGATCGCGAAGCTGTAGGTCACGCCCATCAACAACTGAGGCCGCGTCAACGCCGAAAACACGGGATCAGACACCAGCCGGCTCATGGTCTCAGAGCCCGCCTGCGAGGGAACGAATACCGGCGACGATTGTCACCGCGCCAAAAATGATGAACGCGCCGACCACGACCACCAGGCCGCGTTTCCACTCGATCCGGCCCGTCAACATCAGGAAACCGACCACTGCAATGGCGATCACCGCAGCGCTGGTGGCGACATTGCCCAGCAAGGTGCCCTGCACCCAGTTCAACGCCGCCAGCAAGGGTGACGATCCCGCTGGATCCGCAGTCTGGGCCTGTGCAGGCAGGGCGACCAAGGTCGCGAAAACAACAGGGAGTACGAAGTTTCTCATGGGTCTCACTTGGCGCCTTTGGTCGAGGCTGGGGTTTGATCGACCGGCGTTTCCTTGGCGATGGATGACAATTCCAAGTCGCCTGAGTGAAGGCCGCTATCTGTCTTTGGTGACAAAGGCGTGACAATCGACATGACGACCCTCTGCGACACTCCGGGATTCATGGCGCCGAAAGAGATCCTCGCCCGTCCTGCGGGTTCGGTCCAAACTCCGACCTGACCCAGAATAGCCTATCGGAGGCCCGGGAGGCCAGCCGGGATCTAAGAAGAGTACGAAATCTCGCCTTTCGACCCGAGGTCGCGGAATGCGCCAGGCGGGGCGGCGCCAAGGGTTTCCTATACAGCCAAGCCGGAGTCCCGACGCGGGACTGAAGTCAAACTGTCACGAAACTGCGGGGCAGGCGTCACACGTCGCAACTAGACCCTCGGCATAAGAGGACGGACTGCGGGCGTGGCCCCGCTGCCGTTCCGACGCGCGTCTGGCGCGGCTGAGTCGAACCTGCGGAGAGCGAAATGATCGGCGTCGGGAAAGTGGGGACCGTACTGGTTGCCGCATTGGGGGCCTTGGCCCTGGCCTCGTGCGGAGGCGGCGGCTCAAGTGTCACATCGCCGGGTGAAGGTGCGTTCGCGACCGGCGGCACCGGCAGCACGGGCACCGGCACAGGCGGCAACGGCACGGCATCGTCGGATTGCCCAACTGGCTTCGTGAACCTCGGGACCGTTGCCAATGGAACGTTGCGATCCTGCGGCATCCCGCAACTGGTGACAGGCAGCCTGACGGTACCGTTCCGGCCTGGCACAGCTTATCGGGTCGACGGTCGTGTTGCTGTTGGCGAGGATCAGGGCTCTGACGCCCAGGCGCCCCGGGCCGGTGCGCGCTCTGGCGTTCTCACGATCGAGCCGGGCGTGACCTTATTCGGCGGCATCTCCGAGTTTCTGGTGGTCAATCGAGGCTCGCGCATCGTCGCTGACGGTACGGCTTCCAGGCCGATCATTTTCACCAGCCTGAACGACTTGAATGGTGGGCCTGATCTTAGGGGCCAGTGGGGCGGTATTGTGATCGCGGGCCGCGCCCCGATCAACCGCTGCCCGCCTACGACAACAGCGTTCCCAACGAACCCGACCGCCTGTGAGTTCCGCTTCGAGGCGATCCAGACAATCAACTGGGGCGGAAACGCGCCGACCGATTCCAGCGGCACGCTCCGCTACGTGCAGGTCAAGGAAGCCGGATTTGAGGTTGCGCCGAACGAAGAACTGAATGGCATCACCTTTGGCGGCGTGGGCAGCGGGACTCTGGTCGATTTCGTCCAGGTTCACGGCTCGGCGGACGATGCGGTGGAATTCTTCGGCGGCACGGTCAATGTCCGCCACATGGTCCTCGATCAGTGGGACGACGACGGCTTCGATACGGACGAGGGCTACAGCGGGTCCGCTCAGTACGTGATCAACTTCTCTGATGCGCCGACCGAAGAGGCGCGTTGCTTCGAGATGTCGTCTGGCGGTTCGACCAGCGGTGGCCTGCCGCTGTTGCGCTCCAATCCCCGGGTCTCGAACTTCGTTTGCCGCCTGGGCCTGGCAGCCACAGCCTTCGACGCGCGCCAACACCAGGGCGTCGTCATGAACAGTGGAACCAGGGCTGATTTCCTGAACGGCATCTTCGTGTCGGAAAATACCCGCATCCCCTGCATTGACGTCGACGGTGCCTCGACCATCGCCGCCCCCGCGCCGGCGTTCCGCTCTGTGGCTCTGACCTGCGCCGCCGGACCATTCCGCACCACGGATGGTGATCAGGACGCGGCTCCTGAGGCGCTCTTCACGGCCGGGACCAACAACCAGGCCACGGGCTATGTCTCGACCCTGAGCCAGGTATTCATAAACGGCGGCAACGAGAGCGCCCGGGTAGCGACGAACCCGACCACGTTCTCGCCGTTCTTCCTGGGTGTGAGCAACATTGGCGCGGTCTTTGGTGCGAACGACACCTGGTACGTGGGCTGGACCTGCGGTCTTGCCGGCGCAACAGCCTGCTGAAGATAGAATTTCCGGTGCGGCGGGGCCTCAGCTCCGCCGCCTATCCCACCCTTCCGACGAAGGTCCGACACCAGATGACAGTCTCCATTCGTAAACTCAGCGCCGTGTTGCTGGCAGGTACCGCGTTGACTGCGGCATTTCCGGTCTATGCCCAGACCCAATCGGCACCTGCGCCGACGACAGCCGCCCCCCCTGCGGCAGACGTAAACGAAGTCGAAGAGATTATCGTCAACGGCAAGTTCATTCCCGACGAAATCCGCGATACCGCCGAGGTGGCCAACTTCCTGACCATTGAGGACATCAAGCGCGCCGGTGACGACACGGCCGCGCAAGCCCTGACCCGCATCAGTGGTCTGTCCGTCGTATCTGGCCGCTTTATCTACGTTCGCGGCCTGGGCGAGCGATATTCACAAGCCTTGCTGAATGGGTCGCCTCTTCCCAGCCCCGAGCCCTTGCAACGGGTTGTGCCGCTCGACCTGTTTCCAGCCTCGATCCTGGCTGGAACGGCCGTCCAGAAGACTTTCTCCGCCAATTATCCCGGTGAATTCGGGGGCGGAATTATTGATCTCAGGACCGTGGGCGTGCCGGACAAGCCGTACTTCAACTTCGGCGTGGGTCTGGGTGTCGATAGCGAGATCACAAACAAGCGCGGCCTGACCTACTATGGCTCAAAGCACGACGAGTTCGGCTTCGATGATGGCTCGCGCAAGCTGCCGGTCGGGGTCCGGCAATTCGCCTCTACGCGTCCGGTGGTCTTCAGCGGATCCGCTAACGGCCTGACGCTTGATCAATACAGGGCGATCGGTCGCAGTTTCACCAACGCCAATCTCAACCTGATCCAGAGAGATCGCGTCGCACCGAACGGCAACATCGATTTGTCGGGCGGTCGCGACTTTGAGACCGACTATGGCCGGTTCGGGGTGGTCGGCGTTCTTAGCTATCGCAATAGCTGGCAGAACCGCGTGGGGCTGCGTCAGACCACGGTGCCGGATGTCGGCGGCCTAACCCTGGCCAGCGACGCGCGGTTTGAGTCCAACCAGAACGACATTGGGTGGAGTGGCCTCGGAGGCCTGGCCTGGGAGAAGGACGACCACGAACTGCACTACACAGCCCTGTGGATCCGTTCGACCTCGAAGCGTGCGCGCATCACCGAGAATTCCGCGCAATCGCAAGGCAGCGCCAACGTCAATGTATACAACACCGAGTGGTACCGGCGCGAACTCCAGCTGAGTCAGCTAACCGGCAAGCATCGCGTTGGCGATATCGACATCGACTGGCGCGGTACCTACGGCCGCACTACGCGCGAGGCGCCGTATGAGCGTTTGTATCGCTACGGCCTGCAGGCTGACGGAAGACGACTTGCGCTGTTGTCTGGTGCCAATCAGCTGGTCTCGTTCTCGGACCTCGACGAGAACATCGGCTCGGCCAACATCGATTTTTCCTATGAGCTGCCGGTGACCTTCGTGCGGCAGGCTAAGGTCAGCGTCGGATACGCCTGGCAGACCAATGACCGAAGTTCGGTGCGTCGCGACTTCAGTTATGAGGCGGGCCGAAACTACGATCCGGTACGCTATGGGACCGAGCGCATCGATTTCCTGGTTTCAGACCGTAACATCAATGACGACATCATTGCCCTGCGCGAACTGACCGGTTCCGCCCTGACCGGGGACGCGCCGTACTTTGACGCAGGCCTCGAGGTCAATGCGGCCTACGCACAGGTCGACACCGAGATCGTGCCCTTGCTCCGCGCAAGCTTTGGCGTCCGCTATGAGGAAGGCAACGAATACATCCGCACGTTTGACATTTTCAATTTTGCGGGTGGTCCCCTGTTTGACCGGACAATCAAGGAGAACTATTTCCTTCCGACGGCGACAGTCACCTGGAATTTCGCCGAAGATCAGCAATTGCGCGCCGGCGTCTCCAAGACCATTGGACGGCCGCAATTCCGCGAGCTTGCGCCCCAGCGGTATCGCGACACCGATACGGACCGGATTCTCAGAGGTAACCCATTCCTGGTGGACACCGAGTTCACCAACGGTGATCTGCGCTATGAGCGCTACTTCGAAAAAGGCCAGTATCTAACGCTCGGTGCCTTCTACAAGGACCTGAAACGACCCGTCGAAGCGTTCGCGGTGCTCGGGTCGGATGGCGCGTTCCAACAGACCTACTACAATGCCCCCAAGGCTGAGATCTACGGCATCGAGTTTGACGCCAAGAAGTACTTCGAGCCGCAATTTGGCTTCGATTGGGTGGACAGCAAGCGGTGGCTGGTGGCCGTCAACTACACCTACGCCAAGTCCAAATTGAAGGTCGGCGCAGGCGACACGATTGTGCTCGACACCACGGGCGTGCGGTCAACACCACTTGCCAGCGACTATATCCGGCCGGGCTCCCGCCTGCAGGGTCAGTCCGATCACCTGGCAAACGTGCAATTCGGCTTTGAAGATGAAGAAGCCCAGTCTCAGGCGACGTTGCTGTTCACCTACACCAGCGACCGCGTCTCGGCTCGGTCCAGCAGCGCTGACTTGCCCGACCTGATCCAGGATCCGGGTCTTCGCATCGATTTCGTTTATCGCAAGACCTTCGTGATCAACGACCGGGATTTTGCCGCTTCGTTTGAG
>JANNFM010000140.1:0-8095 GCA_031379795.1 Alphaproteobacteria bacterium | reverse complement strand
CTGCCGGATGTAGAACGCCCGCACATCGTCCAGGCCGTGAACCTGATCGGCATGATCATGTGTCAAGAGTACCGCGTCCAGGCGTTTGACGCCGGCGCGGGCGGTCTGGATCCGCATCTCGGGCGAGGTATCGATCAGCGCTGTGGTTTGGGGTCCCTCCCCCAGTCGCCGGACGAGCAGGGAGCAGCGCATGCGGAAGTTCTTCGGCTCATGGGGATCGCAGACGCCCCACTCCCCGTCCGCGCGCGGCACGCCGCCTGAGGACCCGCACCCAAGGATCGTGAATTCCAGGGTCCCGGTCATGGCCGAGGGATCCGCTGAAACAGGTCAAAGAAAGCTTCGGTCGTGTGTGCCTCGGCCTCAGCCAGCGACCAACCCCTTACCTCCGCCAGCTTGGCCAGCACATGGGGCACGTAGGCCGGCTCGTTCCGCCGTCCCCGGTAGGGCACCGGCGCCAGATAGGGGCAGTCGGTCTCCACGATGATGCGATCCGCCGGCATGCCTGCGATCACGTCGCGGACATCCTGCGCCGCTTTGAACGTGGCGATGCCCGAGACCGAGAACCATGCGCCCAAATCCGCACAGCGCCGCGCCAGCTCGGAGCCGGACGTGTAGCAGTGCATCAGCAGCCTGAACGGCCCGGCGGCAAACTCGGCCTCCAGAATATCCCCCATCACGGCGTCGGCCTCGCGGGAATGCACCACCAGCGGAAGGCCTGACTGGCGCGCCGCGGCGATGTGGGCGCGGAACACTGTTGCCTGAACGTCGCGCGGGCTGAGGTCATAGTGGAAATCCAGTCCGCATTCGCCGATCCCCACCACGCGCAGGTCTGTCGCCAGGTCCACCAGCGTCTGCGCGGACAGGTCCGGGTCGTCCTTGGCCTCGTGTGGATGTGTGCCGACTGTGCACCAGATGTCCGGTTGATCGGCCAGCGCCCGACAGGCCGGAAAATTCGTCACCCGGTCGCAGATATTCACCATCAGGCCGATCCCGGCGGCCCGCGCCCGGTCGATCACCGCCTGACGATCCTCGTCGAATTGCGGCGCATGCAGATTGACGTGACTGTCTATCAGCATCGGCTAGAGGCTTTCCGGATCAGATGGAATCATCTGATCCGGATAAAAAGGCTCGCTCGTCATTGGTTTAGAGCATGACGGGCGCTTCAACCGGTATCCACTTGAAACTGTCATGCTCTAGGCCTGGGCCGCGCGGCGCAGGTCGGCCAGCGCGGTGAAGAACGCGTCAGCGCGGTCCATGTTCAGGCCCTCCACCTCGCGCGGCAGGCGCTGCAAGGTCTCCCAGGCCACCGCCCAGCGATCAAGCCCACCGACGCCCTGCCCTGCCTGCTCGGTCGCAAACCCGTGGAGCCGGTCCGAGAGGCGTTCGAATAACAGGGTGAAGCGGGTCGCCCCCTCCCCGCCCCGGAAACTCTCGGCCAGCGACAGGGCGCGCGCCTCGTCCAACTGCGGCAGGCTCTCCAGAATGTCGCGCGCTGCGTCATCCATCGTCAGCGCCTTGGCCGCCGCCAGCGCCAGGGCTCGGCCAGGGGCCCCCTCGGCCATCTGCGCCAACCTTAACGCCTCGTCGGCATCAACATCGGCACGGCCGCGCACAAACGCCGCCGTCGCCTCCACACCAAGCGGCTGGAACGCCAGACGTCGACACCGCGAACGGATCGTCGGCAACAGACGCCCCGGCGCGTGGGACACCATCAACAGCACCCCGCGCGGCGGCGGCTCCTCCAGTGTCTTCAGAATGGCGTTGGCGGCGTTGGGGTTGAGATCATCCGCTGCATCGATGATCGCCACCCGGTGCGGTGCGCTGGCGGGTGACTTGGAGAAGAATTCCGACAGCTTGCGCGCATCATCCACGGGGATGGCCTTGCGAGGCTTGCCGTCCGGGCCCTCGCGCTCCAGCACCATGATGTCGGGATGGCTGCGAGCGGCGACCTGGCGGCTGACGGAATGCTCGGGGCTCGAGCCCAGCAGGCCATAGTCTGCGTCCACCGGCGCACCCAGCAAACGCCGGGCTGCACGATACGCAAACGTCGCCTTGCCGACGCCCTCGGGTCCTGTCAGCAGCCACGCATGATGCAGCCGTCCCCTTGCGCGAGCATCTTCGAAGGACGCCTCGGCGACCTCCTGGCCCTGCAATTCAAACACTGAGCGCGGGTGCGGAACCTCGATGTCAGCCATGCGCAGCCAGCCGTTCGGTGACCGTGCGCCAGACCGCGTGTTCGACGCCGTCCATGTCGGCGGCGGCGTCGATGATCACGCAGCGATCCGGTTCGGCCGCGGCAATGGCCAGGAACCCCTCACGCAGCCGCTGGTGAAACGCGACACCCTTGGACTCAAACCGCATCTCTGCGCCTGCCCTTGCGTGGGCGCGGGCCAATCCCACATCCACCGCAAGATCGAACACCAGGGTCAGGTCGGGCCGGATATCTTCAAGGATCCAGGTCTCCAGTGCG
Source organism: Alphaproteobacteria bacterium (assembly GCA_031379795.1). Lineage (GTDB taxonomy): Bacteria > Pseudomonadota > Alphaproteobacteria > Caulobacterales > Caulobacteraceae > Phenylobacterium. Next base: position 5,625 of record JANNFM010000140.1, on the reverse strand, counting down.
GTGATCAGGGCCGGTTCGGTGCCCCCCGCTGCGCCCTGATAGGCCCGCGTACTGTCGGCGAAACGGTCACACACCACCCATGCCCCGCGCGTCAGCGCCGGGCGGATCACCCGCTCGATATGGTCGCGACGCGAGGCGTACATCAACAGGGTCTCGGTCACCGGGCTCCAGCGGTCGGCGTCGCCACGCAGCACCAGATCACGAATACTCTCGGCCCCGGGCGATCCCCCCGGCTCACGGGTCGACACCACCTCGTGGCCCTGCGCCGCCAGGCGTGCAGTCAGCCGTTTGACCTGAGTGGACTTACCGGCCCCCTCGCCGCCTTCGAAACTGATGAACCGACCGCGCGTCACGCGGCCAAATTGGTGAGTTCGGCGTCTTTGTCTAGAAGGTACGCACCACACGGGCATCGACAAAGCCAATCTCGGCCACACGATCCCTCAGGGCATAGGCCGCCGCCTCATCCTCCGGCGCCGGTAAGACGACGCGGTAGAGTGTCAAACCATCGCGCTGCAGCGCCTCGATTGAAGCCGTGCCGGTGGCCGACAGCTGGCTGACCGCGCGTTGTGCGTTCACCTCGCTGGAAAAAGCCCCGGCCTGCACCCTGAGCGCCGACTTGATGGGAATGGCGCTGACATTGACGAGGCCCGGTGCCGGCGGGATGGGCGTGCTGGAGATATCCGAACCGGTCAAAGGCGGCAGGGCCTCCGAGGTGATCGCAGTTCTGACAGGCGCGGCACGGGGCGCCGCCGTGGCCAGTTCCATAACCGGGTCGACACCGGCCGCGACAGACGAGGCGGCGGCAACAGCGGCGGGCAGTCGGGTTGGATAGGGTTTGGCATTGGCGTATCGCAGGCCTCCGTCTGGAGCCAGCAGCGGTGCCGGTCCCACGTAGCGCACACGAACCCGCGCCAACCCCTGGCGGTCATAGCCCAGTTGGCGGGCGGCCTCGCGGCTCAGATCGATGATCCGGTCGCCGACGAACGGCCCACGATCATTCACCCGCACCACCAGCTTGCGGCCATTGTCCAGGTTGGTCACCTCCACCATCGAGGGCAGCGGCAGGGTAGTGTGCGCCGCCGACACGGTGGCCATGTCGAACATCTCGCCATTGGCCGTGGCCTTCATATGAAACTGCTCGCCGTACCAGGACGCGACGCCGGTCTGGTCATAGTTCGGCTGCTCACGTGGCACGTACCAGACCCCGCCGACCTGATAGGGCTTGCCCACCTTGTACTCGCCCTGGGCCGGCGGCGCGGTTTGTGGCCCGGTGGTGTGGCTGGGATAGCGCGGCGACACCGTGCTACACGCCGCCAACGAAACACCAGCCAGCAACAGGGCCGTCAGGCGCATGTAGCGTCCGAAATCAAGGTTCTTCACGAGGCCTGCCTCCGACTCATCCACAGACAAAGTGGCTCGGTAAGCTTGAAACGAGGTTAATCGTTTCTTGCTCTGGAGTGGCCCCGCCCTTCCCTGCTATAGGGCGCGGCCTGGAAGGGTGGCCGAGTGGTTTAAGGCAGCGGTCTTGAAAACCGCCGTGGGTGAAAGCCCACCGTGGGTTCGAATCCCACCCCTTCCGCCAAAGCCCCTCTCCACAAGTCTCTCTGCGCCATGGGCCGGGTATCTGAAGACCTCCGCACCTTGGCGCTTGGATGCAGTTCCAAAAGCCTGTGTGATTTCAAGACAGGTGAGAATGTCGGCGCGGCGGATCTTGGGAACCTGACGCTATGCGCGACGACCTTGGACCCCTCGCGAGTCCCACGGTATCCGCTATCCTGCGATTGCGCGTGATCGATGGTCGGCGCTATGCGAACGCATGGAGCGTCTGACCGGAGTGTCGGAAAGCCCTCGGGAGAGTCACGCATGAGGTCAGATCCGTTCAGTGCCGGCTATGGCGAGGCGCGCGGGAAGTTCCTGGAGGCCGCCCGAGCGGCCGGGGCGACCTTGTCGACTTATGAACATCCCGAACGCGGGCCTGACGGCGGCCCGCTGGCGACAGATTGCGCTTGGATTGGTCCCGCAGACGCCACATCGGTGCTGGTCATGGTCTCAGGCACGCACGGCGTCGAAGGCTATTGCGGGTCGGGCGCGCAGGTGGACTGGCTGCGGCGGGGCGAGGCGGCTCAGCTGCGGCATGCGCAGGCCGCTCTGCTGGTGCACGCTATCAATCCCTACGGTTTCGCATGGAGCCGCCGGGTCACCCACGAGAACGTCGACCTCAACCGAAACTTCGTGGATTTCAGCCGGCCCTTGCCAGAAAATCCCGAGTACACGACCCTTGCCGACGCGGTGAAGCCTGCGGACTGGAGCGAGGCGAGCCAGGCCGCCTCGCGCAAGGTCATCCTGGACTACGCGAAATCGCACGGCTTCCGGGCCATGGCCCAGGTGATCTCGGGCGGGCAATACACGCATCCCGACGGTGTTTTTTACGGCGGACTCGGCCCCACGTGGTCCCGGCGGACGCTGGAGGAGATCATGCGGGACCTGCTGTCCAGGGCCACCGACATCGGGATTCTCGACTACCACACGGGTCTCGGCCCCGAGGGCTATGCCGAGCAGATCATAAGCGCCCCTCCCGGAACGCCTGAGCATGCGCGCGCGCAGGCATGGCACGGGCTGGCAGCTACCAGCCACTCCAGCGGGAACTCGGTCTCGGCGGCCATTGCTGGCGACTGGCTGGGGGCGGCGCCGCGGCTGCTTGCCCATGCGCGGGTGACGGGTATCGCGCTGGAATATGGGACGGTCACCTCCAGTCTGGTGATGGACGCGGTACGGGCCGACAACTGGCTGCACGCGCACGGTGATCCGACGGCGCCAGACGCCGGGCCGATCAAGCAGCAAATCCGCGACGCCTTTTACATCGACACTGACGTGTGGCGCGGCATGGTGCTGGGGCAGTCGCTGATCGCCGTGCGGCAAGCACTTGCCGGTCTTTCCCTGTCCGGCGTTTAAGGGAGCCTCAAGATGTTCGTAACCGTGAACGGTGTGCGCCTGTTCGTGGAAGTTCTGGGCCCAAAGCTGGTTGCCGACGGGCCAAACTGGATTGAGCGTCCCACCGTCGTGGCGCTGCATGGCGGGCCCACCGACCACGGCCACATGCGGGCCATGGTCGCATCCCTGACCGACGTCGCGCAGGTGGTGGTCTACGATCACAGGGGCTGCGGGCGGAGTGAACGCGGCGATCCCGCTCTCTGGACCCTGGACCAGTGGGGTGACGACGTCCAAGGCCTCTGCGACGGGCTGGGGATCGAGCATCCGATTGTCATCGGCCACTCCTTCGGCGGCATGGTCGCGCAGTCGTACGCAATCCGGCACCCGGGCCACGCATCGCGGCTGGTCTTCTCGGGCACAGGGCCGTTCTTCGATCCGGCGGCCTCGGCAGAAGGGTTCCGCCGCCAGGGCGGAGACGAAGCCGCCGCCACCTTCGCCGCCTTCGCCGCCAACCCTGGTCCGGAGACGGTCGCGACCTTCGGCTCCAGGTGTATGCCGCTCTACAGCACGACCCGGAAGACCGACGCGGACGCCGACGCTCGCACGAAGACCAACTACGCCCTGCTGTTTGACTTCTTCGGGCGAGAGATCAGGGCGTTCCACTTCGTCGAAGCGCTGGCTGATGTCACCACGCCGGTCTTGATCCTCGGGGGCGACGAGGATCCCATCTTGCCGCCCGCCTACCAGGACGCGATCGAGGCGGCGCTGGTGAATGCGCCGGTGCGGCGGGTATCCTACGCTAACGTGGGGCACATGCTGGGGCGGGACGCGCCGGCGGCGCTGGATGCGGACTTGAGGGCGTGGGTATTGGGAAAGTGATGCCCGGAGGCGGCGGTGGGGGCGGTGCTTTGCTCTGCCTCCATTAGCGGAAACGGAGTCAGCAGCCCCGCCTTGGCCCTTCCGGCCAGCTAGCGAGCTCTCTTGATCGCCTCGATGCGTTCGGGGCCAGTGGTGAGAGCTCGCTATCACGCTTCATTCCACCGCCAACACCCTATGTATTGAGAGATCAGCCGCGCCCTGCCATCGTGCGGCCCATAATCAAAAAACCGGGGAGAGCGGGCATGGATCGACGGCTTGACAGGGACTGGACGCAGCCGGTTCGCTACCCCGACCCCGCCGTCGAAGTGATCGACAAGCGGTTCCACCGCTATCGTCTTGGCAGCGCTGCCGTCGAACGGCTGTGGACGGGTGGGCGCTGGAATGAAGGCCCGGTGTGGTTCGGCGACCAGCATTGCCTGATCTGGAGTGACATCCCCAACGACCGGATGCTGCGCTGGTGCGAAACGACCGGGGTCGTGACGACGTTCCGCAACCCCGCCAACAACGCCAACGGCAACACCCGCGACCGCCAGGGCCGGTTGCTGACCTGCGAACACCGCTCGCGCCGGGTCACCCGCACGGAGATCGACGGAACCCTGACGGTGTTGCTGGATCGTTTTGAGGGCCGGCAGCTAAATGGGCCGAACGATGTGGTCACCCATCCGGATGGCTCCATCTGGTTCACGGATCCCGGATACGGAACCCACGGACACTATGAGGGCGACAAGGGGGAACTCGAGTTACCCACCCGCACCTACCGCCTCGATCCGGTCAGCGGCGAGGCAACCGTCGTCGACGAAGCCCTGGGGCGCCCCAATGGCCTGGCGTTCTCGCCCGACTACCGACGGCTCTACATCGCCGACACCGGCGCTTCGCACAAACGCGGCCATCCTCGGCAAATCCACGTCTATGACGTGGTCGACGGCATGCGGCTGGCCAATGGCCGGGTGTTCTGTGATTTCGGCAAGGCCTCGCCCGACGGCTTCCGCGTTGATGTGGACGGCAACCTCTGGGCCGCGGTCGGCTGGGGTGACCCCGCGGATGACGGCGTGCAGGTGTTCGCACCAGACGGCACCAAAATCGCGGCCATCCACTTGCCTGAGGGCGCAGCCAACCTCTGTTTCGGGGGTGTGAAGCGCAATCGCCTGTTCATCACGGCGTCGCAGTCGATCTATGCCCTCTACGTCGACGTCCAGGGCATGGCGTACAGCTGAGGGGTCGAAAACCATGACCAGGTATACCGCAGAACAGCTCCGGGACGGCGCCGTCAGCATCTTTGGTGCACTGGATTTCGATACCCGGCCGCAGGGGATAAGTCCCCGCCGCCTGCCCGCCTGGACCCGCCCTCAGCTGCCAGGAACCATGGACGCCATGGTGCGCATCCCGTCCGGCGTCAGGCTGGCGTTTCAGACCGACAGCCGCCAAATCCGCCTCGCGGTGCAGACCACATCCCTGACCACCCCGCCCCAGGCACCCCGTCCTGTGACGTTTGATCTGGTGATCAAAGGCGGCCAAACCCGGTCCAGTGCCTCGGATCGGGGCAACGCAATGCTTCTGGATCGCAAGGATCCCGGCCAGTTCACGCTGGTGCGGGGCGAGGCCTATGAGGTCGTGTTCGATGATCTGGAATCTGGCCTGAAGTCCTGCGAGTTGTGGCTGCCCCAAAACGCTTTTGTTGAGCTGCGCGGGCTTGAGATCGATGACGGCGCGGCTCTATCGGCCGCCGTGTTCCCCGAGACCCAACGCTGGATCCACTACGGCAGCTCTATCAGCCATTGCATGGAAGCCCGCCAGCCCACCGGCACCTGGCCCGCG
>JANNFM010000399.1:0-4664 GCA_031379795.1 Alphaproteobacteria bacterium | reverse complement strand
AGGCGACGCTGGCGGATCGTAACAAGACGCTGGTGCCCTGCACCATCGAGCCCTGCGACCGACCGATCATGTTTGAGCTGACCCAGACAGCCGAGCTCAGCCATTGGACGGGGGATGCCGGGGACAAGGTATGGAAGGCGTTCCTCGGCGATGTGGGGCGGTTCGTGGCGAAGGAAAAGCCAGCCGTGCCGCAAACCCGGGCCGAGCCGCCGCAATCCAGCGTCCCACAGGTCGCGCCCGGTAAAGCCGGGGAGCCGCCGTCGCTTGCCGTACTTCCTTTCTCAAACCGGTCTGGCCTGGCCGAGGACGAGGTTTTCGCACTCGGCATGGTGGAAGACCTGATCGAAGCCTTGTCGCAGGGCGTCAATCTCCGCGTCATTTCAAGCTCGGCGACAGCGCGGTTTCGCGATGGGGCCATACCCAATCTCGATGGAATGGCGCGACAACTTGGCGTCCGCTACCTGCTGGAGGGCAATGTGCGCCGGGTGGGCGAAAGTGTCCGCGTGACCGCCCAGCTTGTCGAGGCCGAGAGCGGCGCCGTTCTCTGGACGCAGCGGTTTGATCGCCCGCTCGTCGAATTGGCGGCGCTCCAGGAAGACCTTGTGATGGAGGTTGCCGCAGGACTCGATGCGCAAGTCAACCGCGTCGAGATGGAACGCGCGCTGAAGAAACCGGATGACTTGACGGCCTGGGAAGCGGCCATGCGCTCGAATGCGGCCTTCCATCAGGTCTTCGAAGTCAATCTGGCCAAGGCGGTCAGTGAGGCAAGGCGCGCCGTTCAGATCGCGCCGGACTATGGCCTTGCCTACGCCTGTCTCGCGCAAGCCGAGTCGATTGTGCACATGTTTCTTCTGGAGGAGGACGACCCCGGTTTCCAGGGCAGCATTCGCGCCCACGCGGAAAAGGCAATCGCGCTTGAGCCCAACAATGCCCTTGTCCTTGGGTACGCCGCAAGTGCGCTGGCCAACATTGGGCTGCCGCACGCGGCTTTGCATCCCGCGGTTCGCGCCGTGCAGTTGAGTCCCGGCGGCAGCCCTGGCCACTATGCGCGGGCCGTCGTGTGTCTGTTGCTGAACCAATATGACGAGGCGCTCGTCCACATCGACGCCGAAATGCGGACGATGCCCGGATCCCATCGGATCTACCTATCGTTGGGATGGAAGGGCAACGCGTTGATCAGGGCCGGGCGGTGGGATGAAGCGCGAGCGACGTTCGATCAGGCGATTGCGCTCAATCCCAGCGCGACCACGTCGATAGTGAAAAACGTTCTGGTGTGTGGACATCTCGGCCAGCTGGAAGACGCGCGCGCCTTCATGCAGCAGACCCGCGCGATCGAGCCGGCCGCCACGCTGAGGCAATGGGAGCACCGGATATCGTACTGGCATACGGCCAACCCGATCCTGCCGGAACTGTTGACGCATCTGCGGAGCGCATGGGCGGCGACGGAGCCCGGCGCGTGATCTCCAGGACCGACACCTGCCTCTCATGCAGAAATCTCGACATAACTATCACCTGGTGATAGAAAAACACCATGCGGGTGTTCAAAGGCAAGCACTTTGGCCGTTGGGCAACCGGTGAGGCGATCAGCGACGGTGATTTGTGGCAAGCGGCTTCGGAGGCGTTTGCCGGGCAGTTCGATGCCGATCTGGGCGGCTATCTGTTCAAGAAGCGGATCGCGCGGCAGGACGGCGGAAAGTCGGGTGGGTATCGGACGATATTGGGGTTCAGGAAGTCGGATTCCTCGCGGATAGTCTTCCTCTACGGCTTTCCCAAGAACGCCAAGGCAAACATTACCTCCGGGGAGCGCGCCGCGCTTGGTGCAACCGCATCCTCGTTGGTCGACGCGACAGATGCGCAAATCGAGGCGCTGAAGGCCAGGGGAACGATAGTGGAAATGGAGCGCGAACAATGAGCGACATTCTCGACATGGCCCACGATATGGCCAAAGACCTGCACGCGGTGGGCGTGATGGACGCCATCACAATGCGGATGATGGATGAGCTGTGCCTGCCAAAGAAGTGCAGCTTCACCGCCGCCGATGTTCAGCGCATCCGACGCGGCACCCGGATGAGCCAGCCGATCTTTGCGGTAATGGTGGGCGTTGGCGCGAGCACTGTGGCCCAGTGGGAGCAGGGTCTCAAGAAGCCCAGCGGCGCTTCGGCCCGCCTGCTCGACGTGATCGACCGCAAAGGGATCTCGGCGATTGCCTGATCATCAGGGTTCAAGATGACTGACCTGGGCAGAGAGATCGGCCCCGTGGAAACGGCCGCGAGATTTCTCACGCGCCGGGCTGGAGACGCGCGTCCATCCGACATACCGGGCTATCTTGACCTGGCCGTGAATGAGCCGCCTATGGCCGACGACGAACTCTAGCCGCCGGACCCATGCCCGACATCTTTCTCTCTTATAATCGTGAGGACCAGGCCGTCGCGCGCCGCTTCGCAGAGGGGTTTGCGGCGCAGGGTTTCGACGTCTGGTGGGATGCGACGCTGAAGTCGGGTGAGGCTTACGATGAGGTGACGGAGACGGCGCTCAGGACAGCCAAGGCCGTGGTGGTGCTGTGGTCGCCGCGCTCGGTGGTCTCGCGCTGGGTGCGGGCCGAGGCGACGCTGGCGGATCGGAACAAGACCCTGGTCCCCTGCACCATCGAGCCGTGCGACCGACCGATCATGTTCGAACTGACCCAGACGGCGGAGCTCAGCCACTGGAAGGGGGATGTGGCGGACAAGGCGTGGCTGGCGTTTCTGGGCGATGTGCAGCGGTTCGTGGGCGCTGCTGACGTCGCGACGCCGGAGCCGGGCGGCGTGGACACGACCCCTGCGTCGCCGCAGGAAACCCTGAGGCCCGGGCAACGCGGCGACGCGCCTTCATTGGCGGTGCTGCCCTTCACCAACCGCTCCGGGCTGAAAGAGGACGACGTCTTCGCCGTGGGCCTTGTCGAGGATGTGATCTCGGCCCTTTCGCAGGGTTCTGATGTGCGGGTGCTGGGCGCAGCCGCCACAGGCGGACTGACCCGGTCGGCCTCGAATGACCTCGCCGAGGTCGGTCGGCGGCTCGGGGTGCGCTACCTGATGGAGGGCAACGTGCGGCGGGTGGGCGCTGACCTGCGGGTCACCGCCCAACTCCTGGAGGCCGAGACCTCTGCGGTTGTCTGGGCGGGCAAATTCGACCGGCCCTTGGTCGAGCTGGCGGAACTGCAGGAAGAGCTGGTGCTGGATCTGGCGGCGGCCCTCAATGTCGAGGTGGTCAATCTGGAGGTTGCGCGCGCGCTGCGGAAGCCGGACGACCTCACCGCGTGGCAACTGGTGATGACGGCAGAGTACCTAAAGTGGTCGACGAACCCGCTGGAAACCGCCGCCACGATTCCTGATCAGTTGGCGCGGGCGCTGGCCATCGCGCCCGACTATGCGCTGGCGAACGCCGCCATGGCCGCCAGCCTGGCCGGTGCCTACAGGTTCAGCGGAAGGGATGACCCCGAAGCCGTCCGGCGTGTGCGCGAGCTGGCTGCGCGCGCACTTGAGCTCGCGCCCCATGACGCTGCGGTCCTGGCGCTTGTCGCCAACGCATACACTGCGACGGATGATCTACGGGAAGGGCTGCGGCACGCGACCCGCGCCCTTCAGAAGACACCCGGCAGCGGCATGGCGCACTTTGAGTACGGCATCGCCTGTTCGGGCCTCGAGCGTCTGGAGGAGGCCTTGCAGCATTTCACGACGGCGGCGCGGCTGATGCCTGGGTCCCACATGCTGAGGCTGGTTCACTGGTGGCTGGCGTTTGTGAACGTGAGGCTCGGACGGTTCGCCGAGGCCGATTCCCATAGCGACAAGGGACTGGCCATCTTCGGCACCACCAATGCCCATGTTCTGAAGGCCCGGATTGCACTTGAGCTGGGGGACGAGGTGGAGGCCCGCGAGCATGTGCGGATCGCAAGGCGCACGGGCATTCCGCTCGCGAGGATCGCAACGGTCGCCGCAGGGTTCGCGCCCAACTGGGACCTCGTGAACCCTGGCCTGCGCGCCCTCTGGGCGGACGCGGAGTTGGGCGGATGATCTCCGTGACCCCGGCTAGATAAACCGCCAGCTCTCCACGGCAGCCTGTCGCAGGGCGCGGGCCTTGTGCAGGGTCTCGTCGTACTCTGCGTCTGGGTCGCTGTCCGCGACGACGCCTGCGCCCGCCTGAACGTACATCATGCCATCCTTGAAAATGGCGGTGCGCAGGACGATGCAGGTGTCGACCGAGCCGTCCGAGCCGAAGTAGCCGACGGCGCCGGCGTAGGCGATGCCGCGCTTTTCGATCTCCAGTTCGTCGATGATCTCCATGGCCCGGACCTTGGGTGCGCCTGACAGGGTGCCGGCGGGCAGGGCGGCCATCACGACGTCCACGGGGTCCAGGCCGTCGGGCGCATCGCCCTCGACGTTGGAAACGAGGTGCATCACGTGGCTGTAGCGTTCGACGAAGAAGCTGGCGGTGACGCGCACGCGGGGCGCGCGGCTGGGCGGAGCCGGTTCATTGGCCCCGGACTGTTTCAGCATGGCGACGCGGCCCACGTCGTTGCGGCCGAGGTCCAGCAGCATCAGGTGTTCGGCGCGTTCCTTGGGGTCGGCGATCAGTTCCTGTTCGAGCGCCCGGTCCTCCTCAGGGGTGGCGCCGCGAGGGCGGGTGCC
>JANNFM010000056.1:0-5459 GCA_031379795.1 Alphaproteobacteria bacterium | reverse complement strand
CTCAAGGCAGCCTACCCCGACGCCGAAATCCTGGCCCACCCCGAATGCCCGACCGATGTGATCGAGGCGTCAGATTTCACCGGCTCCACCGCCGCCATGACCGACTACGTTGCCCAACGCCGCCCAAAGCGCGTGGTGATGATCACCGAATGCTCCATGGCCAGCAACGTCGCGGCAGACTCGCCCGGGACCCAGTTCATCGGCCCCTGCAACCTGTGCCCGCACATGAAGCGGATCACGCTGGAAAACATCTACGAGACCCTGGTCCACGACCGCTATGAGGTGACCGTCGATCCGGCCATCGCGGCGCGCGCACGCCTGGCCGTCCAGCGGATGATCGACCTGCCCCCGCCCGCGATCCCGGCCCGCTATGACCTTTACAAGGCGCGCCACCATGTCGACGTGGAAATGATCTGATGACCCCGATCCACCACGACGGTGTGTTGGTGGTCGGCGCCGGTCTGGCAGGGTTGAGCGCGGCCCTGTCGGCCGCCCCCGCCAAGGTGCTGGTGCTGACCGACGCGGCGCTGACCCACGGATGTTCGTCTGCCTGGGCGCAGGGCGGCGTCGCTGCCGCGCTGGGGTCTGACGACGCGCCGTCATTGCACGCCATCGACACGGTGACCGCCGGCGCCGGGTTGGTGGTGCCCGCGACCGCGCGTCTGCTGGCCGAGGAAGGCCCTGACGCCGTGCGCCATCTGGCCGCGCTGGGCGCGCCCTTCGACCGCAACGCCGAGGGCGGCTTTGCCCAAAGCCTCGAGGCCGCCCACTCCCGGGCCCGCGTGGCGCGGGTGAAGGGTGACCAGGCAGGCCGCGCCATCATGGACGCCGTGGTCGTGGCCGTTCTGGCCGCTCCCCACATCCGCGTTCAGACCGGCGCCCGGCTGATCGGCCTGTTGCAGGCGGCGAACGGTCGCATCGGCGGCGTGGTGGCGCGCATCGACGGTCAGTCCGTGGAGATCACCGCGAACGCCGTGATCCTGGCCACAGGCGGGATCGGGGGCCTTTATGCCGTCACCACCACGCCGGCGGAGCTGCAGGGCGACGGTCTGGGACTGGCCGCGCTGGCCGGGGCCATCATCGCCGACCCCGAGTTCGTCCAGTTCCACCCCACCGCCATCGACATCGGCCGCGACCCCGCCCCGCTCGCCACCGAGGCGCTGCGCGGCGAGGGGGCAGTATTGATCAACAGCGATGGCCGCCGCTTCATGGGCGACTACCACCACGATGCCGAGATGGCCCCGCGCGACGTCGTGGCCCGGGCCATCCACGCCGAACGGGGTGCCGGTCGCGGGGCCTTGCTGGACGCCAGACAGGCGGTCGGCGCGCATTTCCCGGAGGCCTTCCCGGCGGTGTTCGCCGCCTGCCTCAGCGGCGGCATCGACCCCCGGATAGAGCCCATCCCGGTGGCTCCGGCCTGCCACTACCACATGGGCGGCATCGCGACCGATGCTGACGGCAGGTCCTCGTTGGCCGGTCTCTATGCCGCGGGCGAATGCGCCTCCACCGGCGTGCACGGCGCCAATCGCCTGGCGTCGAACTCATTGCTGGAAGCGGCAGTCTTCGGTGCGCGCGCAGGCCGCGCAGCAGCCCTTGAGGCCTCAACGGCAGCAAAGCTGCACGCCGTCATGTCTGCCGACCTGCCGGGAGACGCGCTCCAAACCCTCCGCCAGGCCATGAGCCGCGACGCCGGCGTTATCCGCGATTCCGAGGGTCTCACCCGGCTGCTCGATCAGATTGCCACGATGGAGGCGGCCCACGGGCGGTGTGCGCCCCTGATTGCCGCACGGATGATCACGGCGACGGCGCTGGCCCGGCGCGAAAGCCGCGGCGGTCATTATCGCTCCGACTTTACGCAATCGCAGGCTCCCGCCCGTACAATTGTGACCCTGGACCAACTCGAGTCCTCCAGCCTGAGATTCGCCGCCGAATGATCGAGCCTCTCCCCGACCTGTTGATCCTGCCTGTCGTGAGGGCCGCGCTGGCTGAGGACCTCGGCCGGGCGGGTGACATCACCGCCCAGGCCTGCATTCCCGTCGATACCCGGCTGGCGGCGGCCTACGTCGCCCGGCGCGGCGGCGTGGTGGCCGGGCTGTCCTGTGTACGCCTCGCCATCGCCGAGCTCGATCCCACCGTGAAGTTCACGCCGCTGGTCCATGATGGCCAGGTCGTCCCGGCGGGCACATCGCTGGCCCAGGTCAGCGGCAACGCGCGCGCGATCCTCACCGCCGAGCGGACCGCGCTGAACCTGCTGGGTCGGCTTTGCGGGATCGCCACCTTGACCCGCGATTTTGTCGACGCGGTGGCGGGCAGTTCGGCCCACATCACCGACACCCGCAAAACCACGCCGGGCCTGCGCGCCCTGGAAAAATACGCCGTGCGCTGCGGTGGCGGCACCAACCACCGCTTCGGCCTGGATGACGCCATCCTGATCAAGGACAACCACGTGGCCGCCTGCGGATCCGTGGGTGAGGCCGTGCGCCGCGCCAAGGCCTTCGCCGGCCACCTGGTCAAGGTCGAGGTCGAGGTGGACAGCCTGGTCCAGCTTCAAGAGGCACTGGCCCACGACCCTGACGTCGTCATGCTCGACAACTTCACGCTTGAGGATCTGCGCGATGCCGTGAAGATCGTGGGCGGCCGCGTGGTCCTGGAAGCCTCGGGCGGAGTCACCCTGGAAACCGTGCGCGACATCGCCGACACAGGCGTGGACGTGATCAGCGTCGGTGCCCTGACCCACTCGGCCAAGGTCCTCGACATCGGCCTGGACGCTATCGGGCACTAGCCCAGCCGGAAGCGCCCCGCATCGAGCCAGCGACGGCCGACCTACCAGGCCGTCACCGCGCCATAGGGGTGCTCGAGCTGCAAAGCCACGAACCGCGCCGTCGGCTCGCCATAGGCCGCCTTGATCTGGTCCAGCGTCGCCTCCATTGCGCCCGGCCCGATCGGTTCCAGCGTGCGATCAAACCGCTTCGGCGGCGTGGCCGACCCCAGGACTGTCAGGCCATGGCGTGACGTCACCCCGTCGGGCGCCACAGCCCAGGCCTGCGAACGGTAGGTCGTTGACCAGCCGTCCAGCATCATGCCGAAGCCCAGTTCGTCGAACCCCGGCTTGAGCGCGATGGCGATATCCTCGCGCCCCCACACGCGGACCGCGTTGCCTGCCGCCACGCTGATGCTGCGCGTGGTCAGATGAAAGTCCTTTCCGGCGTGACGGACGTCGGGGACAGGCAGCCCCATCCGGGCGGCCGTGGCGAGCATGGCCGGTTCTCCAACCAGTTGGCGCAACAGGTTCAGACTGGCCGGTGCGGAGGCCGTCACCCCCGAGGTTGAAGTGATGGGTCCATCGGTGATCCAACGCACGTCCTGGCGCCAGGTGACCTTCGGATAAGCCTTGCGAAGCCTGTCGATGTGAAACCAATGGGTTGTGGCCTGGCGTCCGTCGAACAGCCCGGCATCGGCCAGCACCTCGGCACCCTGGCAGATGGACATGATGCGGACGCCGCGGGCCGCCTGCTCACGCAGCCACTTCGCCCGCCCCGGGTCCTTAGGTTGCATGAAGGCCGGCACGATGATGACGTCGGGCGTCTGCACCAGTTGAGCGAGGGTCATCTGCGGCTTCACCCAGGCCACGCCCGGCATCAGTCTCACCGGCCGCATGTCCGACGAAACGACGCGTACATCCACCTCTCCGCTCTCGCTCAGGATGGCGTAGGGGGCCAGCAGGTCCGTGACCTCCACGCCGGTCGCGTCCGTCAGCAACACCACCAGGGGCTTTGCAACGACCGGCGCGGCAAAGATCCAACAGGCTGCAATGGCGATCAGAAGCCGTCCCATCAGTTCGCCGCCAGAGCGTCAGCCGCCGCGGCGACCGCAGCCGTGCGTGCGTCCGCCATGGCCGCCATCCGCGCCTTGATGCTGGCCAGCACCTCAGGCCGGGCAAGCTCAGGACGGCCCGAATTGAACGGCGGCGCTGGGGCATACTCCAGGCCCAGCTGGATGGACTCCGCATAGTCCTGACCTGCCATCTCGGCCAGCAACACCAGGGCGAAGTCGATGCCTGCCGTCACGCCGCCGCCAGTGAAGAGGTTGCCGTCCCTCACCACCCGCTCCTCCGAGACGATCGCGCCGAACTGGGCCAACTGGTCCCGCCAGGCCCAGTGCGAGGTCGCGCGTTTCCCGGATAGAAAACCCGCCGCACCTAAAATTAGCGAACCGGTGCATACGGAGGTAAGATAGGTCGCGGAGATGCCCAGCCGACGGATCTGGGCCATGAACGCAGCATCGCCCATCGCTTCGGTAGTCCCGAACCCGCCCGGAATGCACAGCACATCGCAACGCTGAATGGTCTGGAGATCGACCAGCTTCGTGAACACCAGGCCCTCGGCTTCTATGTCCATGCCACCCATGGAAGCCACCACCACCTCAGCATTGGGCGTGCGGACCAACACCTGGTGCGGACCGGTGAAGTCCAGGTGAGTCACCCCCGGATAGAGGGCAAAGACAATTTGTTGTTTGGACATTTTCGGGCCTCCAAGGGTTGACGCCGAAGTCTTAGGTCGATCATTGTCTGGCTGAAATGACAACCTTCCCACGGTTTCTGCCATGACCCGTCGCTTGGCCTTGGTGATCTTTCCCAACTTTCAGTTGCTTGATGTGGCGGGCCCGATCGCGGCGTTCGAAATCGCGGAACGCTACCAGCCCGGGAGCTATACCGTATCGATCCAGGCGCCGGGGGGTGGCCAGATCGCCAGTTCGTCCGGCGTTCGCCTGCTGGCAGAACCGTTGGCCAAGGGACCCTTCCACACCGTGATGGTTTCGGGTGGCGATGGCACACACGCGCTATCGGCGCTCGGCGACATCGTGACCTGGCTCCGCCAAACTGAAATCCACCGGCCGACCAGCGTCTGCTCTGGCGCCTACCTGCTGGCCGAGGCGGGTTTGCTGAACGGGCGACGTGCGACGACCCACTGGAGTCGCACGGACCATTTCGCGCGGGCCTATCCAAAGGTAGAGTTGGACGCCAACCGCATCTTCATCCGCGATGGCGACGTCTGGACGTCAGCCGGCATCACCGCGGGTATCGACCTGGCCCTGGCGCTTGTCGAAGACGATCTCGGCGCCGATATCGCCCGTCGGGTCGCCCAGCAGCTGGTGGTCCATCAGCGCAGGCCCGGTGGCCAGTCGCAGTTCTCTGCTTTGATCGACCTCGGCGGTCGCACCGGGCGATTTGGCGACCTGATGGACTGGATTCGCGCCAATCTGGCGCATCCGCTGTCGGTGGAGCGGCTTGCCGAGCAGGCCGCCATGAGCCCTCGCAACTTCGCCCGCGCCTTCGCAGCGGAGACCGGGACCACGCCGGCCAAAGCGGTCGAACGCCTGCGCCTCGAAGCAGCTCGCACGGCGGTCGAGACCGGGCACGAACCTGTAGACCGCATCGCCGATGCCGCAGGGTTCGGCGA